>JAEUVI010000103.1 GCA_016787105.1 Chitinophagaceae bacterium
AAATTACAGCTATACCAGATCGGTAGTACCGGCCAATTATTGCTCTGCGATACCATTACCGCTTGGATTGATTTATTTTAAAGCCACACTTCGTGATAAAAAAGATGTGCTGCTGCAATGGAAAATAGCTGAAACACCAGGCGCAAAGAAATATGAAATTGAAAAAAGCACAAATCAGGTTAACTGGGTTACAATTGGCGAATTCACAACCATAAACCAGAAAAACCTCTACGAATATTTAGATGCGAACCCGTTTGCCGGAAACAATTATTACCGTTTGAAAATTACCGATGCGAATTATAAGATTACTTATTCTTCATTGCAGAAAATCTATATCCGGTCAGCAGAAGACCGATTGATGATTTATCCAAACCCGGCAAAGGACAATATAATTATCGAAGGTGAATTACCGGTAAGAACTAAAATCAGGCTGCTATCTACGGATGGAAAATTGATAATGCAAAAAGAAATAATTACCAACCTGCGGAGAACGCAACTTAACCTGCCATCACTAATACCGGGCATTTATTTTATACAAATAAATAATGTGATGAAGAAAATAATCATCCGGTAAATAAAAACAAGAAAGTAGTTTCAGTCAAGAGGATTCAACTGAGGGATGGCGGCGATTGATTATTCAATCGCATCGTTCTTTTTCCACCTGTAATAAATATAACCAGCTATTGCAAAAGGCACAAAAGCGAGATAAATTATACCCGCATTCATACCTTTGGCTGGCTTCTCTCCCAATTGCTGTGCAGTACGTGTACATACAGAACACTGGGCAACAACCTGCTGCGTGCCAAGTATAAAAAAGGAAAAAATCAAAAGCACAATTATTTTCCGCATCATATCTGATAGGCTTCAGGTTACAAATTTACAATATGTTTTGTTGATGTGGTACCTGGTTTTATATGATAATACTATAAATAAAAAACACCGGCAACTGCCGGTGTTTAAATAAGTTGCTATACTAATTGAAAAAATTATACAGCTTCAGCACTCAGTCTTTTACTTTGTCTCAACCTTTCATTTTCGTCCAGTATTACTTTACGCATACGGATGAAGTTGGGAGTTACTTCGATGCACTCGTCATGCTGAATATATTCCATGCACTCTTCAAGCGTCATCAATGTTTTTGGAGCTATCCTCGTTGCGTCATCACTTCCGCTTGCACGATGGTTAGTCAGTTTTTTTGCTTCGGTAGCATTTACAATCAGGTCGCCTGGTTTTATATTTTCAGCGATGATTTGCCCTGCATACACTTCCTCTCCCGGATCAACAAAGAATGTACCTCTGTCCTGCAATTTATCTATTGAATATCCAGTTGTTTTTTCTGTGTTTTTTGAAAGTAATACACCGTTATTTCTTCCGGGTATTGGTCCTTTCCATGGTTTATATTCGCTGAAACGGTGTGCCATTACAGCTTCACCAGTTGTAGCAGTAAGCATTTGTGTACGTAAGCCAATTAAACCTCTTGAAGGAATTTCAAATTCCAGGTGCTGCATTTCACCCTTTGTTTCCATTACATGCATTTCACCTTTTCTTCTTGTTACAAGATCAATTACTTTACTTGCAAACTCCTGCGGTACATCTACCACCAGGTTTTCATACGGCTCACATTTTACACCATTGATTTCTTTTACAATTACCTGCGGTTGACCAACAGTTAATTCGTAACCTTCACGGCGCATTGTTTCTATTAATATTCCCAGGTGAAGAATACCGCGGCCATACACCATCAGGCTATCGCCGTCCTGGCTATCTTCCACGCGCAATGCGAGGTTCTTTTCTGTTTCTTTCATCAGCCTGTCGCGTAGGTGACGTGAGGTTACAAATTTTCCATCGCGGCCAAAGAAAGGTGAGTTGTTTACAGAAAACAACATATTCATTGTTGGCTCATCCACACTTATTACTGGTAATGCTTCCGGGTTTTCGGCATCTGCAATTGTATCCCCGATATTAAAATCTTCGATACCAACCACAGCACAAAGGTCACCAGCTACTACTTCTGTTACTTTCTTTTTACCCATCCCTTCAAACACGTACAGCTCTCTCACTTTTGTTTTTCTTACTGTGCCATCAGCCTGCATTAATACTACCTGCTGATTTTCTTTCAGCACACCACGGCTTACTTTACCTACTGCAATACGTCCAAGAAATGAAGAATAGTCTAGTGATGTGATTTGCATCTGTACAGGACCTTCGTTTACTTTTGGCGGCGGTACGTATTTTACAATACCATCCAGCAGAGGATTGATATTATCAATCGGCTCCAATGAATCATTGAACCAACCATTTTTTCCTGAGCCGTAAAAAGTTGGAAAGTCCAATTGTTCTTCTGTAGCATCCAGGTTGAAGAATAATTCAAACACCGCATCATGTACTTCATCCGGGCGGCAGTTTGGTTTATCTACTTTATTGATAATAACGATTGGCTTCAGGTTAAGCTGAAGTGCTTTTTGCAATACGAAGCGTGTTTGCGGCATTGGACCTTCAAAGGCATCTACCAGCAGGCAAACGCCATCAGCCATTTTCAGCACCCTTTCTACCTCACCACCAAAGTCGGCGTGACCCGGAGTATCGATTACATTGATCTTTGTGTCTTTGTACATCACCGCGGCATTCTTGCTGAAAATGGTAATACCTCTTTCACGTTCCAGGTCATTACTGTCCATTATCAACTCACCTGTTTCCTGGTTTTCACGAAATACTTTCGTGGTATGCAGTATTTTGTCAACCAGGGTCGTTTTTCCATGGTCAACGTGTGCGATGATGGCGATGTTTCTTATATTCATAATACCCCCGTCTCTTTGAAGAGAAATATCTGCTAAAACAGATTTTATCTTATTAATAATCAATGAAATGCCCGCTACCATTCAGCAGTCGGGCAAAGCAGGGCGCAAAGGTACTATAATTAAGGCGGCAGAGCAAACGAAACGGGAAGTTTAATATAAAGGAAACTGTGTTTCACTGTTAAGTTTTTATACTTTAGCAAACAACTGAGTTTAATACTTTTTATAAATAAATGATGATGCGAGTCGCTAAAATTGCTGGTATTATTTTGCTTACCCTCATTCTTATTTACTGGATGGGGCCAAAACCATCTCATCCTCAATATTCAAAACGGCTTCCGGATGTACCGGATGATGCCCGTCAGTTGGAGTTGTATGTTAAAAATGCCGAGAGCAAGTTTAAGCTAAAGCCTGATAACGAGTCGCGTATAATCTGGAACAATGATTCGCTGAAAAATATTACTGACTATGCAGTTGTGTACCTGCATGGTTTTTCTGCAAGTAGTAAAGAAGGAGATCCGGTACATATCAATTTTGCTAAAAAATTCGGTTGTAACCTTTACTTACCCAGGCTTGCAGATCATGGTATTGATACAACGGAGCCAATGGCTACATTTACCGCGGACAGGGTGTGGAATTCTGCAAAAGAAGCTTATGAAATCGGAACCAAATTGGGTAAAAAAGTAATTCTGCTTTCAACTTCTACAGGTGGCACACTGGCATTGAAACTTGCGACAGAATACCCGGATATTGCGGGGTTGATAATGCTCTCGCCTAATATTGAAATAAATGATTCTAAAGCCTGGCTGCTTAATAATCCATGGGGGTTACAGGTGGCGCACCTTGTAAAAGGCGATTATAATGTATCGTCAGATACAACGGCAGTGTACAAACAGTACTGGAATTATAAATACCGGATGGAAGCCACAGTGCAGTTAGAAGAATTGCTTGAAACAACAATGAAACCTTCTACATTTAAAAAAGTAACACAGCCAGTATTACTGATGTATTACTATAAAGATGAAGAACACCAGGATAATGTGGTGAGGGTAAAAGCAATGCAGAGAATGTTCAGGGAATTGGGAACACCTGCGGATAAAAAGAGAGAAGTAGCCATTCCTAATGCAGGGGATCATGTAATAGGATCGTATATAAAATCAAAAGATTATAAAAGCGTAGAAGCCGCCGCCGAGAAGTTTGCAGTTGAGGTTTTAAATTTAAAAATAGTGAATCAATAACTGCTTAAGGGTCGTTTCGCTTTTTTCATTTAATGTTTTCTTTCTCCTATACCCGTACATAAATCTTTCTTTTATCTAAGACATATCCAACAAGCCAGCAGAAAAGCATAATGCTGATTGCAAAAAGAAATGAACCGAAATAATCGCCAGCAGGCTTGTAAATGTTTTGGAATATCCAGCTATAGAGTGGTTGATGTTTTTCTCCAACAGGTATAAACCATAGCAGAATAGCAGTAATTTCTGAAAGCAGATAAATAAACAAAGGGTTTTTTCCAAATACTTCAAAGAATCGCCCCCATTTCTTTTTGTTTAAAAAGTCAGTGATATAAATTAATCCACTCAACAGGATGCAATCAATACCTACAGTAAGTAACACGAAACTGCCTGTCCATAATTTTTTATTAATGGGGAAAAACCAATCCCATGCCAATGCAATTAAAACGGAAACAACACCAGTCAATAATAATTTGGCTATGCCTTCGTATTCCTTTCCTTTTTTCTGTATCCATTTGCCTGCCATATAACCAAACGTAACATTTGCAACAGAGGGTAATGTACTTAGCAATCCTTCCGGATCGAAAGGCACTCCCTCACCATGATACAAATGATCAGCTCCGAGTAGCCACATATCAAACCGATTGCCTGCATTGGTTAGCATATCATAAGGATCGCTGCTACCATTAAATAGTAAAAGAATAAACCAGTAACCAACAAGAAAAACAATTGAGAGGATAAA
>JAEUVI010000114.1 GCA_016787105.1 Chitinophagaceae bacterium
CAGATAAATATAACTTCCAAACATTACTTTTCTTGCCGCCTGTACTGTCATCAATCTGTACAGGTTTACACACCTTCCTATCATAAACAGGTTGGCAATCAAAACAATTACAAGACTTACCCATCCACTCATGCCAATGAAATAAGGAAGCAAACCAACTGGTATCAGCAATAGCGAATAAATAATTGTTTGTATCGCTGTATACTTTGTCGGTCCCTTATCGCTTGGCAACAGTTTGAAACCAGCAGTTGTATAGTCCTGGTGTGCAATCCAGGCAATAGCCCAGAAATGCGGAAATTGCCATAGAAACTGCAATGCAAATAACACCCATCCTCCAGCAGACAGTTTATCATCTCCCGCTGCCCAGCCAATCAGGCAAGGTAGTGCCCCGGGAAAAGCACCAACAAGCACTGCAATTGCACTTACTTTTTTTAATGGCGTATAAATAAACGCGTATAAAAAAAGGCTGAATGCTGCGAGTCCTGCTGCTGTCCAGTTGAAATAATAACCGAGAATAAAAACTCCCAGCGCACCAGTAAGTATTGCAAATCCCCAGCCTTCTTCCACCGACATCCGTCCGGATGCAATGGGTCTTTTGCCGGTTCTTTTCATTACCGCATCGGTATTTTTTTCAACTACCTGGTTGATGGCATTAGCGCTTCCTGTAACAAGCATACCACCTGCAAAGAGCAATAGTATCCTCCACCATCCATATTCTACACCCGGCACCAGCAGGTAACTGATTACACTGCTGAACACCACCATGATACTGAGCGAAGGTTTTATAAGCTGCAAATAATCTTTCAATCTACGCATACCAAGCCTCCTCCCGACCTCCCCCCAAGAAGGAAGCCATCATTACACAGCCCTCGCTTTTTAAAAATTCTTCTTTATTTGTCAAATAACTATTATTCATCATTTAGCCCTTATTAGACTCTTCATAAGTCCCCTTTCGGGGGATTTAGGGGCTTCTTATTAGTGCTTACTCTCATTAGCACCAATCGGCTCTGTCTGTGGAATAAAGTCCCTTCCATCTTTTCCATAATCGTATGCCCAACGATGTACTTCGGGTATTTCGCCTGTCCAGTTGCCGTGACCAGGTAAAATTGGTGTTGTCCACTCCAATGTAGTAGCACCCCATGGATTTGTTGATGTTACTTTTCTTCCTTTAAACATTGAGTAGAAGAAATTAAACACAAACATGAGCTGCATTGCAAATACGATTATCGAAACAATAGTTATCATTTCATTCAGGCTCTGGAATTTGTTGAATGAAACCCATGAAGACAAATCCAAATAACGGCGTGGCATACCAGCCAAACCTTCGTAGTGCATTGGCCAGAAAATAAGGTATGCACCAATCATTGTTACCCAGAAGTGGATATATCCCAATGTTGTATTAAGATAGCGTCCAAACATTTTCGGGAACCAGTGATATACACCGGCAAACATTCCAAAGAACGAAGCCACACCCATTACAATATGGAAATGCGCCACTACGAACATGGTATCGTGCAGATGAATATCAATCGTAGAGTTTCCCAGAAAGATACCTGTTAAACCACCGGATATAAATAAACTTACAAAACCAATGGCAAAAAGTGTAGCCGGGGTAAACCGGATATTACCGCGCCATAATGTGGTAAGCCAGTTAAATACTTTAATTGCCGAAGGCACCGCGATAAGCAGGGTGAGTAACACGAAGAAGGCACCGAGGAAAGGGTTTAATCCCGTCACAAACATATGGTGCGCCCATACCAGGAATGCCAGTATACAAATAGCGAATAAGGAACCTAACATCGCCATATACCCGAAAATCGGCTTTCGCGAATTCACACTTAATATTTCAGACACCATTCCCATTGCTGGTAAAAGAATGATATACACTTCCGGGTGGCCCAGGAACCAGAACAGGTGCTGAAACAGGATTGCGCTTCCACCTTCATTTGGTAATATCTGGCCGTTTACAACGATATCACTCAGGTAAAAGCTTGTTCCCAGGTTACGGTCAAACAATAAAAGGATGAAACCGGAAAGTAATACAGGGAAAGACAACACGCCTAATACAGCGGTAAAGAACAGCGCCCAGATTGTCAATGGCAATCTTGTCATACTCATTCCTTTTGTACGCATGTTCAATATTGTGGCTATATAGTTTAGACCACCTAATAATGAAGACACAACGAACAATGCCATACTTGTTATCCATAAGTCCATCCCTATTTTTGATCCTTCTGATGCCTGCCCTAATGCACTTAGTGGTGGATAGGAAGTCCATCCGCCGCTTGCAGGGCCTGTTTGTACAAACAAAGAAGATATCATTACCACGCTGGCGATAAAAAAGAACCAGTAAGACAGCATGTTCAGGAAAGGAGAAGCCATATCTCTTGCTCCAACCTGCAGGGGAATCAGCAGGTTTGCAAAAGTTCCGCTTAGTCCTGCAGTCAATACAAAGAATACAAGTACTGTTCCGTGCATTGTCACCAATGCATAATAAAACTCAGGTTGTATCTGGCCACCTTTTGCCCATCTGCCAAAAAAGGTTTCCAATATGGGAAAGCTAACTCCCGGAAAACCCAGTTGCAACCTGAAGAGTACCGAGAATAAACCGCCAATGATCGCCCATACTATACCAGTTATAATAAACTGCCTGGCAATCATTTTGTGATCCTGGCTGAAAATATACTTGGTTATAAACGTCTCTTTGTGATGGTGTACATGGTGTTCATCATGATGAACGTCATGTGTTGTCACAATCTCACTGTGTCCGTGGTGCGTTACTTCGTTACTCATAATATCTTTCGTTTAATAACAACTCTGTTCTACCTGTTATCAAAAAATTATTTATCGTTTCAACTGTGCTATGGTGCTATCCTTTTTTGCTCCTGCTGAATCAACTGCTGGTGTTGCAGCTTTCTTTAACGCAGGGTCCAGGTCAGGATGTGCTACAAGGTATTGTGGCTTTCTGCCTGCCATCCAGCGGTCAAACTCCTGTTGAGTTTCCACAATAATCACGCCTCTCATACCTGTATGACCTTTACCGCACATCTGATCGCAGGATATTTCGTATACAAAATCTGGATTTTTTTCCTTCTCCTTCATTTCTTTAGTTGTGTACTTAGGAGTAAACCACATAGTAGTAGGAGTACCCGGTACGGCATCCATTTTTAATCGGAAATGGCTTAATCCTACATCATGGATTACATCCTTAGCTCCGATAATAAGTTTTACCGGTTTGCCTACCACGAGGTGCATTTCCTGCTCCAACCACACATCATCTCTGCCTGCAGGATCGTCCCATATCTGCCCAACAGGATTATTTTTTTCAGCATTTATTTCTTTGAAGTATTTTTTTCCAAACACTTTATCTTTTCCCGGGTACCTGAACTCCCAGCCAAATTGTTTTCCTACCACTTCTACCTGCATCGCATCTTTTGGCGCTTCGCCTGTAATCTGGAACCAGTAATACAAACCAAAACCAACAAGGATCGTGAGCGTAACAGCAGGAATAACTGTCCAAATCAACTCCAGCTTATTATTATGCGGATAGTAATACGCTTTCCTGTTATCGGATGCCTGGTATTTGTAAGCAAACCAGAATAAAGCGATTTGTGTAATAACAAACACAACACCTGTAATGGCTGTTGTTATGTATAACATCAAATCCACTTTCTCGCCTTGTACAGATGCAGATTCACCTAATATTCTTCCTTTCAGTCTTTCATTGCAATAGTAAACACCAATCATACCCACAATAAGGAAAACGAGCAGCAGAAACGCATTGATCTTGTTGGACTGTTTGCGTGATTTCTCTTCTCCTCTTAAAACAGTAACATACTCACTTGCCTTGGCTATCTGAAACGTAATCAAAAAACCAAGTGCCAGTATCGCTATAATGAAAAAGGTTGTCATACTAAAACCAGTTATTAATAATTCAATTTTTATTTATTCCTTCTTCCTCTTTTATGTATGATGGATAATGCTTTCTTTCAGGAACGGATGGTTCTTCGCAATCAACGGCGCTTTTGAAAGTGCCTTACCTGTTAAAAACATTATTAATCCCACAAATCCCAATCCTATACCAAAGTCAAACAAAATAGAAGGTACATGTTTTGGTGACGGACCAGGCATTACCATCTGGTAGAAATTAAGCCAGTGACCAAAAATTATAAGTAATGCCATGAATGTTATTGTTGAATAGCGTCTCTTCGCATCCCTTGTCATAAGTATCAGCAAAGGGGCGAGGAAGTTAATAGTAAACATCAGCCAGTACAATCCCTTATAAGGTGCATCTTTTCCTATACGTGGCTGAAAATAAATTGTTTCTTCAGGAATGTTTGCATACCAGATAAGCATGTATTGGGAAAACCACAGGTATGTCCAGAAGATAGAGAACGCAAACATGAATTTACCGAGGTCATGCAGGTGTTCGTCGTTCGTCAATTCCAGGTAGTCATTATTCTTCAGAAAAACGATGAATAAAACAATGAGCGATATACCCGCTACAAATGAGCTTGCAAAAGTATACCAGCTATACATGGTGCTGTACCAATGCGCATTGATACTCATCAACCAGAACCATGGTATAGAAGACATCACAGTTAAAGCAAACCAGGTAATAAATATCGCAGCCCATACTGTATTGTTCCAGATATATTTTTTTGCTTCTTCTTTGCTGAGCGGTTTATCATCAATGCTTCTTGAAAGCTGACGCATTTTCCAGCCCAAACCAGACCATCCAACAATTGTAAGAATAGTCCATACAGTGAAAAAACCTTTGTTCAGAAATCCTGATTTATACGATAAAATAGGATCATTCTTTACGTGTTCAGTATCTGTCCAGTGATATATTTCATGATTGTTGCTGTAGCAGATAGCCAGTAAAATAGCGCCTGCAATAATACCAAGAACAGGCACACAGGCAGAGATGGCTTCAGACACCCTGCGGAAACTCATTTGCCAACCGCCCCATGCGAGTGTAGTGGCAGCAATGAAAAACATAGCTGCATTGGTAACCAACAGAAAATAAACGCTGTTTTGCAAAAGACTTGCCCAGAAACGAGCCTGCTCATGTGCATCATCTTTGGCACCATGTGTTACGTACAATAAAACGACAGCCACTATTCCCAATGCCATCAATGCAAAGGATAATGTGTTGTATCTTTTTGGTACCACGAATTGTTCCCTGAATGTCATCTCTTATCGTTTATTTTTCTTAAAA
>JAEUVI010000220.1 GCA_016787105.1 Chitinophagaceae bacterium
CAGTCCTGAAGGAAACAGGAATGCCGTAGCAGAGCATGTATTGGGGCTGTTGTTGAATATGATGAACCGCATTACTATTTCGCAACAGCAAGTAAAGGAAGGTAAGTGGATACGTGATGCCAACAGGGGTACGGAGCTGAGTGGCAAAACTGTTGGTATTATTGGTTTCGGAAATACCGGATCTGCGGTTGCTTCATTGCTGAAAGCCTTCAATGTTACTGTACTTGCTTATGACAAATATAAATTTGGGTTTAGCCGGGATTATATAAAAGAAGCAAGCCTGGAGCAGGTGTGCAGGTATGCAGATGTTATCAGTTTTCATGTGCCGCTTACAGATGATACATTTCATATGGCGGACAATGCATTTTTTAATTCCCTCCAACAGCAGCCATATTTCATCAATGCATCTCGTGGTAAAGTAGTGGATGAAAACGCGCTGATAGAAGCCATAAAAGAGAATAAAATAAAAGGCGCCGGATTGGATGTGCTGGAAAATGAAAAGCTGGATACTTACTCAGCAGTTGAAAAAGAAAAAATCGATTGGCTGCTCGCCCAATCTAATGTAATTATCACTCCTCATATCGCTGGCTACAGTCACGAAGCTTTTTTTAAAATGAGTGAAGTAATAGCTGATAAAATTTTTGGAAAGAAGAAATAATATTACCAGCTTTTCCTAAGCTATTTTCAATTATTCGCATTTTTGATGGGTAATTTTTCAACGCCAATGATCACGTTGCAGGTAAAAGCCGTTTCTTTCAGGAGTCAAAAGATATTATCTCTATTGATAGCCGTTGTCATGTGCAATTCACCTTGCCTCAGCTCATGCATAGCGGGGAACGGGTCTTGCGAATTAGGGACTGTCTGAGCAGGCAGAAACCACAACTTTTTCGTTATGATAACAAACTGATGTATAAAATACTGCTGAAAACAAGCCCTAACCTGGTTATGTAAGTAATTTTAGCTGAGCTATAAATAACCATGCCAGCAGGAAAGCACAATAATCGGTTCGGCAGAATATATAGGTTATAATAAATGTTATTTCAGAAATAGTTTTTTATATTTGCACCTAATAATGCAACGCTTCAAATCTGATTTGAGGCGTTGTTATTTTTTTCTTTATACTCAAAAGGAGGAGTTATGAATGGTATACAATATGTGACTGCCGGAATGCTGGAGCAAATGAAAGCAGAATTGCAACACATGAAAGGAGTGGAACGCCCTGCTGCTTCAAGGGCTATTGCAGAAGCACGTGAAAAAGGAGATTTGAAAGAAAATGCAGCAGACGATGCGGCCAAGGAGGCACAGGGAATGCTGGAAGCTAAAATCGCTTTATTGGAAACACAGGTTGCAAGCGCACGCATTATTGATGAGTCGAACATTGATACAAGTAAGGTGTCTATACTAACCAAAGTAAAGCTGGTAAACCTGAATACGAAGAAGGAGGTAATGTACCAGATAGTGAGTGAAAAAGAAGCAGATCTTAAAGTCGGAAAAATTTCCGTTACTTCCCCGATTGGTAAAGGACTGCTGGGAAAAGCGGTAGGTGATGAAGTAGAAGTGCATGCACCCGCAGGGGTTATTAAATTCAAAGTTCAGAATATTTCAATTTAATAAAGCCCCGCTCCGGCGGGGTTTTTTATTGGTAGTTGATTGTAGATTTGCTTAATACTATCAGAATGGGTATTCGTTCTTTTATACAAAATCTCAATTCTAAAATCTTTGGCGGTATGACTATCTTTTCAAAAATCATAGCAGGTGAAATCCCTTCGTTTAAGATAGCGGAGAATGATAAATTCTATGCGTTTCTTGATATATTCCCTTTGCGGGAAGGGCATACACTGGTGGTTCCGAAAAATGAGACTGACAATCTTTTTGATTTGCCGGAGGAGTACCTGAAAGAAATACTGTTATTCGCCCGGCCCATTGCGAAAGCAATAGAAAAAAGTTTTGACTGCAACCGCTGTGGTATCAGTGTTGTAGGGTTAGAAGTGCCGCATGCGCATGTACATCTCATCCCTATCAACTCAGCGAATGATTTAAATTTTACACAACCGAAGCCTAAAGGGGATATGGATGCGCTGAAGAGAGTACAGGAGAAGATTGTTTCCAATTTATAAGTAATTGTACTGCGTTTCTAAGAAATTGAACCACATAGGAGGTACATGGCTATATAGAAAAGAATTGGCTTTCTATGTGAAACCAATGCTTTCTATGTGTTTCAACTTGTCAATTGAAACCGCTCTGTGTATATATTCGTAAACAAATCGTCCGGATCATATTTTCTTCTTATTGTTTTCCATGTGCCAAATTTGTCAAACCTTCTTCCAATCTCGCCGGGATGTGCCGATAATTTGAAATTCTTTTTACCCCAATGCGGAAACCCACCGCAGGCAAACATATTTTCCTGGTAAGCTTCCAGCAGTTCATCAGCACCAACTGTTCCGTTCATTACAGGCGTATCAATGTAACACACATCATGTTTGTATTCAGGAGAAAGATAAACCGGACCACCTTTTACAAAGCGTAAACCGATGGGGGAAGACTGATAAATATTTCCTTTATCAGCAAAACGCTGTGCTGTTATAAACAAACTGTCAAGACAGTCAAGAAAACTATTGTCATCAATCTTAAAGGCGAATTCGCAATCAAATGATCTTTCCTTTACAAACTGCAATCCCTGGAAAAGTACATCATATGATTTTCCGATAAAACTTTTATCAACCATAAATTTCATCAACGAATTAATATTCTTTGGCGTTCGTTTCATTAACAAACGAAATAGCAGCCACGCAATCCAATAAGTGATACGCCATTCACTCACATGTGTAATGATGAAATTGCGTGTATCCGGCCACAACGTACTTCCCGGTTTTTTGATAGGGTCGATCCTCGTAATAAGGCAACAATGATCGCCGTCGGTTTCGTATGGATTTACCAATACCATCACATGTCTCGCTTCTTTCATAAGGCTGCCATCTTGCAATTTTGGTTTTATCTCCGACCATTTGGCTGTTACTTTTTTTTCTTCCAGCCAGTACGATTCTACTACTTCCAGGATGAAAGAATAGATAATGCCCATACTTCCCAGCGATACAAGTGCGGAATAGAAATCATCATCGTTTTGTACCAGTGTAATCCCTGTTTCATTAAATAATGCGGGATCTGAAATTCCATTTGCAGGTTCTATGCGATATATCTTTCCATCACCTGCAACTAATACCATTGATTTTACCATACCATGAATAGGCGGCAACTCAATGCCTGAGCCATGTGTGCCTGTGGAAATAGCGCCAGCCAGCGTCTGGTGATCAATTCCTCCCATATTTATTATTGACAGATTTCTTTTATCCAGCTGATTGTTCAGTTCACGGATTGTCATACCAGCCTCTAC
>JAEUVI010000241.1 GCA_016787105.1 Chitinophagaceae bacterium
ATATTGTTATATTTGTCAAAGACATTTTTTTACAATTTCATCCAAAGAGTAAATGATACTGGTTTAATATCAACCTTAGTTACCGTTTAATAATAATCAGTGGTAATCTCCGAATTAATAATTTTTAAACCCTTGCTTACACTTGAAAAACACCCACTTTCAACTCATTTACTTCCGCATTGTGATTTGCTGCATTAATCCCTTCTGAAATAACTTTTCTTGTATCTGCCGGATCAATTATATCATCTACCCATAGCCGTGCAGCAGCGTAGTAGGGTGATGTTTGTTTGTCGTACTTTCCTTTTATTTCGCTCAGCAAACGTTGTTCTTCTTCGTTACTGATTTGCTTTCCCTTTGCCTTTTGCGAAGCCACTTCAATCTGAAGCAATGTTTTTGCGGCGGAATCACCGCCCATTACTGCAATTTTTGCTGTAGGCCATGCATAAATAAAACGTGGGTCGTAAGCTTTGCCACACATGGCATAGTTACCGGCACCATAAGAGTTGCCTACTATAATAGTAATTTTTGGAACTATTGAGTTAGCAACAGCATTCACCATTTTAGCACCATCCTTTATTATGCCTGAATGTTCACTGCGGCTGCCAACCATAAAGCCTGTTACGTCCTGTAGAAATACAAGAGGAATTTTTTTCTGATTGCAATTAAGAATAAACCGGGCTGCTTTATCGGCACTATCATTATAAATCACTCCACCCAGTTGCATTTCACCTTTTTTATTTTTAATGATCTTTCTTTGGTTAGCTACAATGCCTACTGCCCAGCCATCAATACGTCCATAACCACAGATAATTGTTTTACCGTATTCTTCTTTGAATTGTTCAAACCCCGAATCGTCGACGATATGTTCAATAATGTCGAGCATATCATATGGCTTGCCGTCAACAGGAAATACATCATATATCTCTTCAGTTTTTTTCTGTGGCGGTTTGGATGCAATACGATCAAAGCCTGCATTTGCATTGCTGCCGAGCATGCTCATCATCTTTTTGATGTGATCCATGCATTCCTGTTCGGTTTTAAATTTGTAATCCGCTATACCCGATATTTCTGTATGAGTATTGGCACCACCCAATGTTTCCGCATCTATATCTTCACCGATCGCAGCTTTTACAAGATAAGGCCCGGCGAGAAAAATAGAACCATTTCCTTCTACCATCAATGTTTCATCGCTCATAATAGGAAGGTAGGCGCCACCAGCAACGCATGGCCCCATCACCGCAGCAATTTGTGAAATGCCCATCGCACTCATATGTGCATTATTGCGAAAGATGCGGCCAAAATGTTCTTTATCGGGAAATATTTCATCCTGCATAGGAAGAAAAACACCAGCGCTGTCTACAAGATAAATAACAGGCAAATGATTTTCCATTGCTATTTCCTGCAGGCGCAGGTTTTTTTTGCCAGTTATAGGAAACCATGCACCCGCTTTCACTGTCTGATCATTCGCCATGATAATACATTGCCTTCCGCTGATATAGCCGATACCGGCAACAGTACCACCGGCAGGGCAACCACCATTTTCTTCATACATTTCGTAGCCGGCAAATGCACCTATTTCAATAAATGGTTTATCACTATCAGTAAGGTAAGCGATACGTTCACGTGGGGTTAGTTTATTTTTCTCACGTTGTTTTTCGATAGCTTTTTTTCCGCCGCCTTCATATATTTTATTCAGGCGCTGGCGCATATCGCCCAGCAGCATTTTCATGCTATCATAATTCCAGTTATAGTCAGTATTCATAGTCGCATCGTTATACAGACAAAGATAGGGGTAGTATTGTTTAGGGTCGTGGGTTTCAGATTTTGAGCCTCTGTAATTTCAAATGATATGGAAATGATTTACTGGATAAAGAACCTGCCTGTGGAATCAAAAATATTCTCCGGAAAAATCTCCAGCTACATCCTCAGGAACAATTTATCTTTATCGCCTTCATGAATGTATTTACAGACAAATCAACAATTATTATTACCTGTCCCAAGCGGCTATCGCCCTGGCTGGAAACAGAAGTAAAAGAATTAGGATTTACTATTGACGAAACATTTATAACCGGTGTACGACTTACCGGCACTGTGAATGATTGCATCAAACTTAACCTGAACCTCCGCTGCGCAAGCCAGGTATTGTATAAGCTGAAGCAATTTGAAGCAGCCAATGCGGATGATATTTATAGAAACCTGCTTTCATATCCCTGGGAAAATATTTTACCTGAGCCCGGGTATTTTTCAATTACAAGCAATGTAAATAATCCTACGATCAATAATAGCATGTTTGCCAACCTGCGTGTGAAAGATGCAATAGTTGACAGGCTGCGCGATAAAAGGGGTACGCGTCCATCAACTGGTTCTGCATTAACAGGCGCTGTTATCAATTTATTCTGGAAAAATGAAAAGGCTGAAATATTTATAGATACATCCGGTGATTCTCTTGGCAGGCATGGCTATCGGAAGATACCTGGCCAGGCACCGATGCTTGAGGCATTGGCCGCTGCCACTATTCTCGCCACAAACTGGGATCGCAAATCGCCATTTGCGAACCCTATGTGCGGCTCGGGCACTTTGGCCATAGAAGCAGCTATGATCGCAACTAACCGCAGACCGGGATTGTTTCGCACCAACTACGCATTTATGCACCTGCAGGGATATGACGATACTGTATATGCGCGGGAAGATGCTTTGCTGGAAGATCAAATCATTGATGTACCTGGTCTCCGTATTATCGCTACAGATTATAGTGCAAAGGCTGTTGAGAATGCAAAGAAAAATGCAATAGCGGCAGGTGTTTCACAGCTCATAGATTTTGCAGTTTGTGATTTTGCTGCGACTGAAATACCAGGAGGCAAACACGGTGTTTTTTATGTAAATCCAGAATATGGCGAACGGCTTGGGGATGTTAAACAACTGGAAGCAACTTATGCCCGCATCGGTGACTTTATGAAACAAAACTGTGGTGGATATTACGGATATATATTTACCGGAAACCTGGAGTTAGCAAAGAAAATCGGGTTGAAAGCGAAGCGTCGAATAGAATTCTACACAAGCACAATTGATTGCCGCTTGCTGGAGTATGAATTATATAGTGGAAGCAGGACAATACATAAAGAGTAGTAATAAATATGTACCAAGACAGCAGGTACAGCAAGAAATTTTATCCTAAAGACTTTGTGTTTTGTTGGAACTTTTAAAATAAAAAGCAAAATAATGGAACTGAAAGAACTGCAGCAAATAGTGAAAGACCGTTATTACAAAACCGATAGTGAACGTGGCATTTATCATACGGCATTATGGTTTCATGAAGAAGTAGGTGAACTTTCGTCTGCTATCGCCAGTA
>JAEUVI010000257.1 GCA_016787105.1 Chitinophagaceae bacterium
TGGCAAGGATGCAATCAGCGGGCGCTGCTTCATCTATTTTTCTGAAAATAGCTTGCTTTAGTTCGCTGTTTTCTGTTGCTGCTTCAATAACGAGTTGTGCTCCCTTTACGCCTGCTGCGATATCTGTGTTTGTTGAAATGCCCGATAAAGTTGTTTTTTTTGCTTCTTCATTTATTGCCCCTTTGGTAAGCTGCCGGTCAAGGTTTTTTGTAATGGTGCCTATCGCTTTTGTTAGTTGCTCCTGCGAAATGTCTATGAGCGTAACTTTAAAACCGTTTTGGGCAAAAACATGTGCGATACCGTTGCCCATAGTGCCTGCGCCTATCACAGCTATATTCCCGTTGATGGTCATAAGGATGTATTTTCAGTTGTTCCCGGTGAGTATATTAATATAAATGCAATCAGGGAACGATGAATAAACCTGTTTCATTAGGGCAAAAATAGGTTTTATGAAATTATCCCTTCGGGCAGATTTGATCGAAAAGGTTAGTTGAATACGGAACCGAATGATATCCCGATAGCTATCAGGAGGAGCGTCGCAACAAAAGTTGAGAAAAGGACTGAGCGCTGGTTAAAAAACTAATTTTTTCTTTTAAAATCACCGCGTTTCCATGACTCAATGAATTCGGCCCAGGCCACGGGATTGAAGATATTCATTGGGGGAGTCTGGCCCCTGTAAGTTGCTTTTGTAGAAATATTGCGCATTTGCATACTGGTCGCTTCGCCGCCATCACCAGGCGTGGTACGCATCAGTACTCTTCTTTTTGCTTCACTGTTATTTTGACGGGCTATTTCTATATCGTCATCGGGCACTTTTGTATTCACAAAATCTCTTGCAAACTGCTCTGGCGTCGGCCTGGGTTTTATGATGGTCATTGGAAGATAGACTGTATCTGCAACCATCAGCTGTACAAGGCTGTATTGATTTCCTTCCAGGTTTCGGGGAATCGTTACTGTTTTTTGTTTGTAGCTGACATGCGAGAAGTCAACGATATCTCCCTTTAAAACAACGATGGAAAACACGCCGTCGGCATTGGAGATGGTTCCCCGGTTCTGACCTTTTACAGTAATGCTTACGGCAGGAATGCCTACAAGGCTGTCGGCCGTCATTACGATTCCATACAATTGAACCACGGAATCCCGCACTGTTTCAAACTGGGCTTTGGAAGTACGCGGAAAAAGAAAAAGCAGCAAGACCGTATAAGGTAGAAATCTCTTCATCACCATCAAAAATAAAAACAAGTTGCCTAAATCGTAAAACAAATTACCCTCCTCAGGGGTTAACTTTGCAGCCTAAAGGCATATTTAACAAAAACTTGGACAATGACGAAGGAAAAAGTACTGGAAGCGCTTAGTAATGTACAGGAACCTGATTTAGGTAAAGATATTGTGACCCTCAATATGGTAAAGGATATTGCTATTGAAGGTAATTATGTATCATTTACAGTGGTATTGACCACACCGGCCTGTCCCATGAAAGACATGATTAAAAACGCATGTATCAATGCTGTAAAACTGTTGGTAAATAAAGAGGCGGTCGTACAAGTAAATTTCACTTCACAGACAACCACAAGACGAAATGACAATGGTGCAGTTTTGCCAAAGGTGAAAAATATAATAGCAGTAGTAAGTGGTAAAGGTGGTGTGGGCAAAAGTACAGTAGCGGCAAATCTTGCACTGGCTCTTTCGCAGGGCGGCGCTAAAACCGGCCTGATGGATGCAGATATTTATGGCCCAAGTGTACCAATTATGTTTGGTGTACGCGGGGAGCGGCCGATGATGATGGACATTGATGGAAAAGGAATGATCATACCACTTGAACGATATGGTATTAAACTCATGAGTATTGGCCTGCTCGTAGATGAAAAAAACGCTGTGGTATGGAGGGGGCCAATGGCGAGCAGCGCTATCCGGCAGTTTGTAACAGATGTGTACTGGGATGAATTGGACTACCTCGTTATAGATATGCCACCAGGTACAGGCGATATTCACCTGACACTGATGCAAACTGTTCCTGTTACCGGCGTTGTAGTAGTAAGTACACCGCAGGATGTAGCGTTGGCAGATGCCAAAAAGGGTATTGCCATGTTTGGCCAGGCACAATTAAATGTGCCTATCATCGGGCTCGTTGAAAATATGAGTTACTTCACTCCGGCAGAACTGCCAGGTAATAAATATTACATTTTTGGAAAAGAAGGAGGAAAGCGGTTGGCAGAAGAATATGATCTGCCTTTCCTTGGGGAAATTCCATTGGTGCAAGGTATACGCGAAGGCGGTGATACCGGAGTACCGGTAATGATGAGCGATGATGCAATCAGTAAAAAATCGTTTGAAGATTTTGCGAGTTATGTTGTGAGAAGTATCGCTATGCGTAACGCAAATATCGGGAAAGAACGTGTAGCTGAAGTGGTTTCATGAGAAATGAAATCTCAAATTCGAAAATCAAATACCGAATCCCGAAATAGCGAATTTTAAATGTATAACCTTCCGCATTTTAAAGAAAAAGATCCGCAGATTGTAATTGAGTTTATGAAGCAGCATCCGTTTGCAATGCTTATCGGAAGCGCAGATAATAAATCATACGCTACGCAAATACCGCTGCTATTTGAAGAAAGGGATAATAAAATGATCCTCATTGGGCATATGATGCGGAAGCAGGATCATCAAAAAGCCTTTGAGAAAAACCCGGATGTATTGGTAGTATTTACCGGCCCACATACCTATGTAAGTGCTACATGGTATAACAATCCTCAACAGGCATCCACATGGAACTATATGAGTGTGCATGCAAGGGGCGCTATAAAATTCCTGGACGAAAAAGGGTTGGAAGATGCATTGAGAAAATTATCGTTGCATTACGAAAATAATAACCCGCATTCATCCACAATATTTGATAACCTGTCGGAAGAGTACCGCAGGCCGATGATGAAAAGTATTGTTGCATTTGAAATAGAAATAAATACAATTGAAAATGTTTTCAAGCTGAGCCAGAACAGGGATCGTGAAAGTTATCATCACATCATGGACAAGCTTGCTTCACAAGAAGAAGACGGGCGAAAAATAGCAGAAGAAATGCGTAAAAGGGAAGAGAAATTATTTGATAAGTAGGGAAGGGGATTTTTAAAATTTATACATGAATCTTTCTTTAAAAAATAAAAATGCAATTATCTGTGGCAGCACACAGGGAATAGGATTAGCGATCGCAAAAGAACTAGCCAAGCTGGGTGCTAATTGTATTCTACTGGCACGCAATGAAGAGGCATTGAAAAAAGCTGTGCTTTCTCTCGAAAAACCATATAGCCAGCGACACAAATATCTTGTTGCTGATTTTGCAGATAACATGAAAGTAAAATCAGTAGTGGAGTCAGTTGTCACTGCTTCTCCTGCGCACATACTTATAAACAATACTGCTGGCCCAGCTGCAGGGTCTATTACAGACGCTACGCCGGCTGCTTTTTTACAGGCATTTAATATGCACCTGGTAAATAATCATTTGCTGGCGCAAACAGTAATACCTTCTATGAAAAGCGAAGGTTTCGGTAGGATTATTAATATCATTTCTACTTCTGTTCGTATACCGATTGATAACCTGGGAGTGTCAAATACAATTCGCGGTGCTGTTGCTTCATGGGCCAAAACATTATCAAATGAAGTGGCGAGATATAATATTACCGTGAACAATGTATTACCCGGCCTTACTAAAACGCAACGGTTAGATAGTTTGATAGAAGCAAATGCTGCAAAAGCAGGTATTGATAAAAAAGAACAATCTCGAA
>JAEUVI010000321.1 GCA_016787105.1 Chitinophagaceae bacterium
ATTTAAAATCCTTTGCCTTTAATTCTTCCTATCGCTCAATAACAATTTTATATTCTGCCCCTGTAGCCCCCTGCATATTTACTGTTCTGAATAAAAATTCGTTTTTATTTTTTTGTAATGAGATATCAAGAGAATCCGGAACATCTTTCCATTTCCCATCTTCGCCTTCTTTCATCTCGTAGGTTTTAAAAAAAGGCGTGTATGAGTTCAGTTTAACTGTTGCGTTATTCCCATTGATTTTAACTTCTGATGTTATCGTATTGGGCGTCCAATATAATTGTTTGCGATCTTTCACCAATATAAGATATTTTGTTCCATAAGCCCAATGTGGTTTTCCATCCACTCTTATCCATTGGTGTGTTTTAAAATAATCGTCTTCATACATCACCATATAACTAATACCGTTATCCCAGTTACTGTAAATATCCTGCTGCTTAAACCAGGCAATCCACCTGAAAACCCGTGCAAATATTTCTTTGCTCCGTTTGTATTTATCAAGGGTTGTGTCAATCGGTGTTCTGTCAGGCCCGGAAACCATCAATACATCTGCCGCTTTATTTTTAAAGTATTCATCTCTTATTTCCAGCGCCGATAATGGTATCCCGTTTTTTTCAAAATGAAGGTCAAACATAGCATCGGAAAAAAACCATTTATGAAAAGTATTGCTCCATACTTCATCCGTACCATGATGTGCTATCTGGCCCGGCAAATTATTCTCACCTTCATCCGCATTTATAACCCTTGCCATATAGCCACAGGCATTCATGATTTCAGCATTCACAATCATAAAATAGGCGCAATGAAACATATTTCCTTTGAGTGCATCATCCAATATACTTTCAGCGGAGTTATCCTGTGATTTAAGCACTACCCCGTTAGGAGTAATAGGAACAGTTTTAAATATCCAATGCCTTAATAACAATATCCTTTTAAATTCATCCTGCTCTCCATGAAAAATAGTATCTAACTGGTATTTTTCTCTCAATGCTTTGAACATGGGGTAAGAGGAATCCTTGTAGTAGGTAAATATTGTATTAGGTATGTATTCCGGGTTTTCTGTTTGTATTTGCTGAAATGGTTTGCTTGTATTACAACCAGCTACTAAAACAATAGCAGCAATTATCAGGAGCATTCGGGGCTTCATAATCTTCCGTTTATTATTTTTTATCAATAATGTCTTATTGCTTTATGGGGCCAATGTATTTTGTAGCCATTACAATGTTGGAAAGTTCCATATAGCTTGAAGGCGCTGCGGGGTTTTCATGATAATATTCAAGCCATATCCAATTAATGTTGAGGTTTTGATCGGTTCTCCAACGGAATCCCTGGAAAGCCGGGTCTGCCGGGTTATTGTACCATTTATCTTTGTCCCAATGCCCGTTCGGAAATCCGGGTCCCCAGTGCCCTACCTTCACTCCGTTCACCCATACTGCCAACTCTCCGTTATATTCTGTTACAGGATTATTTAACCTGAGCATTACTTCCACACACATCCATTGGTCAAATGCAACCTGTGGATATGTACCCGGTGCTGCAGGCTTACCATAACCTGTAGCCCCTTCTGTCACCATCACATTTCCCCAGCAGTTGCCACCAGCATCTTGCTTCATGTCGCCCCAATAAATATAAGTATCCATACCAGGAGGATTGGTATTCTGCCATACAGGTTCATAAGCGATACTCAGCCTGCTGCTTCCCAATCCGCATGTACCTGCCTGCGGGTTGGGCCATGTAGTGGCAGGATTGTATCCGCCGAACCAGATACTTTCATGATGAAAATAATCTTTCGAACCGGAAGGATATTTTACATAATACCTGACATATACCACGCTGTCAAAACCCGGAATAAATTTTTTAAATAAATGACCGCCGCCCTGTGCACCTCCGGTGGTACTTGTCATTCTTATTGAATTGGCACCAATACTTCCTGCAGGAACATCTGTTTCTACTGACATGCCCGCTGTGTTCAGCTTATCATCATAACGGTTAAAGATAGCCGCTAGCCCATCGTCGAATTTTTCTACATATAATACATTGGGGTCGCTTTGAATGTTTACATCCCCGGGATATTGCTCTGCCAGGCCCATCATCGCCGTACCGCCAAAAGCCGTAGTGAATTGTGCAGTGGAATAGTTGCTCGAGTTAGAAGTACAATTAGCTTTTACTCTCCAGTCATAAGTGGTTGATGACATTAAGCCACTGAGATCAAGGGATAAAGCAGTTGTTGCTGTTGCGATATTGCTCCATGTATTAGTTGAAGATGCTTTGTATTGTACATCATAAGAAGCTGCACCATTACCAGTCCAGGTTAACGTAGCTGTTGACGCAGTAATCAAAGTTGATGTTAACCCTGATGGCGAATTACACGGCTGAGGAGTTGGTGTATCCGGCGCTTTTGATTTTGCACAGTTTGATAATAATGAAACCGCAAAACAAACGGCAAATAATTTAATACTCATTAAAATAGTTTTCATTCCTGGAAAGAATTTTTTTTATATTTCTGTATATATTGTTTTAATGCTTCCAGCCATTTCTCCATACCGAGCTTCTGCTCGTCATAAATAAGGTAAGTCATATCCGGTCGCCGGTTAGCGAAATGCCTCGTCCTGTCTTGCTGAAAGAAATATTTCCTGTCGCCAACGGACATGCCTTTGGGCAGCCTTGTTTTCTCCCAGATGAAAACTAAATTGTTAAATGCTTCTGACCTCTGCTTTATGCAGTCTTCAACTATTTGAGCAGCCTGTTCCAGATACTTAGTGGTGCTATCCCGGTTAATAAAAGTGAGCCTGTTGGCTTCTTTTATAGATTTTTCCACCCTTGATAAATCGTCATAAGCTATACAGGTATGCCGGATCAACTGCACAATAGATTCAAACAATTCAAAATCGTACTGGTGTTTACTTCCGGCAATTTTATTGGCATTAATAATTGCCTGAGCCCTGTTCATTTTTTCGAGTTCTGCTTTTGATTTTTGCACCATGTCTTTATGAAGGGTATTCCAATACGGGTCGTACTCAACAGCATCACCTCGGGGCAAATCAGGCAAATACGTTTTACCTATCTCACCCCAATGCCATACTTTCCTTTCAAAAGTGTCCCAGTAATAATAACCGCCTTCATTTAAAAGGGTAAATAATTCTTCCATGTCTACCGACTGGGGACCGTAATAATTTTTGAAATACGATTCTTTGAAGTCTGCAAAGCCTGGCGAATTACCATTCCATGATAAAGCCGCTGAGGTTATAAAGCTTAACATCCACATTTGATTATGAAGCCCTGCATCATCCCATGAAGTACGAATCATGCCGTGATAAACGCCGGATTGTGCCGCCTTCTTTAAAACATTGTATGATTCTTCGAGAGAGCCACTGTTATCTGTATCTGTTTCATCTCTATAGAAGTAAGGAAGAAATAATGGCTCTATACCAGGATTAGGATCGTAGAAAAAAACCTCGTACCCGAGTTGTCTTGCCCTGCGTCCGTTTTCAATCATGCTATCCCGCCTCGTATCATCTTCAGTAAGTACCAATCCTTTATTGGGTTTAATCGCTTTATTGTTATTATTCATCTCCCATCCCATTGGTGTTTCCCATACCATTGGTTTTCTTTTTTTAGAGAGAATAAATTTTGCGGCCTTATCAGTAAATAAATGATATAAACCCTTCTTACTTATTTCCGCAGCCATTTTTTTACACTGTTCGCATTGACCCAAT
>JAEUVI010000329.1 GCA_016787105.1 Chitinophagaceae bacterium
CATGAGGAAAGTCGCGCAATTGCTGAATAGTAAATTCGTCGAGGGTTAATACCTTACGGTTAATAGCAAGCATAAAAATCGTGGATAGTTCATTGCAAAAATAAGATTTACCCTGCGAATACCGAAAGACAAGAATGAGAAGCTACAGGCATTGATAAACTACCTTGTTTATTATCTTTGCGCCATCAAAAAATTCAGAATGAAAGTTTTCAAATTCGGAGGTGCATCAGTAAACACAACAGAAAGGATAAAAAATGTCGGGGCGATTATTGATAAATATAAAGATGGGCAATTGCTTATCGTTATATCTGCAATGGGAAAAACAACGAATGCGTTGGAAAAAGTAGTGGAAGCATTTTTCAACAATAAAAAAGAAGAAGCGCTGCAGTTATTTGAGCAGGTGAAGCAGCAGCACCTTTCTACTGCCAAATATTTACTCGTTACACATTATATAGCATGTGAAGATCGGTTAAAATCTTTTTTCACTGAAGTAGAATGGCTGTTGCATGATAAGCCCGTTCGTGAATTTGACTACTACTATGATCAGGTTGTTTGCATAGGCGAGTTATTATCTACCACTATTGTCAGTTTTTTCCTGAATGAAACAGGCATTAAAAACAAATGGGTAGATGTACGCGATATATTCCGTACCGATGATAATTTCCGCGACGCGAATGTTGATTGGGAATACACGCAGCAAAAAGTAACTACGGAAATATTACCTCTTATCAAATCTACCGGTATTGTACTCACGCAAGGGTTCATCGGTTCTACAGATGAAAATGAAAGTACTACACTGGGCCGTGAAGGAAGTGATTATACCGCAGACATTTTCGCCAATATGCTGGATGCGGAAAGCCAAACCATCTGGAAAGATGTGGAAGGCGTGATGAATGCAGATCCAAAATTGTACAAAGAGGCACAGTTGATCAGTGAACTTAACTATAACGAAGTAATAGAAATGGCTTACTATGGCGCCCAGGTAATACATCCCAAAACCATCAAGCCATTGGAAAATAAACGAATTCCTTTCTATGTAAAATGTTTTCTAGATCCCAACCTGCCGGGAACAGTAATAAAAAAACAGGCTTTAAAAAACCTGCCGCCTATAATTGTGTTCAAAGAAAAACAGGTGATGATCCAGATGAAGTCAAAAGACTTTTCTTTTGTTGGTGAAAAACCTGTCGGTCAGTTATACCATCTCTTCGAAGAAATGAATATAAAACCGAATCTCACACAAAACGGTGCTATCACATTCACCTGTGTGCTGGACGACCGCCCCGATAAAATTGAAAAACTGGCATTGGAAGCTTCTGCTGTATTTGATGTAGAAGTAGCAAAAGGATTGACAATGCTCACTATCCGTCATTACAATAAAGAAGTGTTTGAAAAGCTTACAGAAGGCAAAACCATTTTACTACGCCAGCAAACACCCGATACCATTCAACTTTTACTTGGTCAGTGATACAGGTAAAGTTTTGAATTATTCATTAACCGTCTATTGAGGGTTTGTTGCAATAACAGCAACCGTAAAAAACTCATGGCACTTTACATACAAAGCTTTCATTCAGCAACGAATGCTTATTGTATAAAAAAGGAGAGCCATTTGGTAAAAAAACCTCCGCACCGCTGAATGCTGCGATAGCATGGCCTGCGGCAGTATCCCATTCCATAGTAGGCCCGTGCCTGTAATAAATTTGTGCTTTGCCTTCGGCAACAAGACAGAATTTTAATGAACTGCCTGCATTGATTCTTTCAACAATCGGATATTTTTTCAAAAAATCACTTTCTTCCGGAGACGAATGAGACCGGCTGCCAACAGCTATCCAATTGCCAGGTCTGTCACTTACATTCAACTTTCTTTTATCAACACCAATAATTTCTTTAAAACTACCAGCATCAATCGAACCGTAAAAAAGAGTGTCAGTAACAGGTATGTAGATTACTCCCATAACAGGAGTATTTTTATGGATCAAAGCAATATTTATTGTAAACTCATTCGTCCTGTTTATAAATTCTTTTGTCCCATCGAGCGGGTCAACACACCAATAGTATTCCCAATTTTTTCGTTCGTCAAACGGAATAGTTCTTCCTTCCTCCGAAAGTACAGGGAGTAATGGTGCTAGTGATTGTAATCCGCTTATTATTATTGAGTGAGATGCTTTATCCGCTATCGTAACAGGACTATTGTCATTCTTATATTTTATATCAATATCAAAAGAAGGGCTGTTATAAATTTTCATCACCGCTTTTCCTGCTTCAACTGCGATACCGGATATCTTTTTTATGTCAAAATACATACAAAGGAATATTAAATTTTTCCTTTCATAAAAAGCCATTCAAGAATAACATCAACAGAAGATTCAGGAAGTTGTGTATCGGTTTTAATATGAAGATCCGGAAACATCGGCATCGCAGTAAGTCACGCTTTGCTGCCAATATAATTTGAAGAGTTTCTTAACAGCAGTCTTATTATAGATAAAGTTAAGCGCTTTATTAATAGATAAATATTTCACCAGAT
>JAEUVI010000345.1 GCA_016787105.1 Chitinophagaceae bacterium
GTCTTAATTGTTCCCGCAGGTCATTTTGCTCCAGCACAATTTTTCTTATTTCTATAAAAGCCCGCATGATAGCAATATTCATGTTGATGGCTTTATCGCTATTCAGGATACCGCTCAACATAGCAACACCTTGTTCGGTAAAAGCATAAGGAAGATATTTGCTATGCTGGCCTCTGCCTGCTTTTAAGGTCACAATTTGTGATCTTAAAGAATTATCGTTTGGTTCTAAGATCACATTTTGTGACCTTTTATTTTTATTTTTTTTATTATCAACATTTTGAAAACCTGTCATCACAATTTGTGATGACATATCATTCCATTCATCTTTTGTAAGTTGAAACATAAAATCTTTTGGAAAACGTTTTATATTTCGTTTGACCGCCTGATTTAACACCCTTGTTTCTACTTCATACAAGGCTGCTAAATCGAAATCAAGCATCACCCGCTCACCGCGTATTTCATAAATCCTGTTTTGTATGCTTTGAATAATCTGCATATTATTACTATCGAAAATCTTCTACTGCTTTTCCATTCGCCACTTCCTATTTTTCATTCTTCATTTTTCGCTTCTCACTCACCCTTCATCCGTCACGCATCCTTCACTCGCATCTTTCACCAGCTTCGCATATTTATACAAAACACCTTTCTTTTCTTTCAACTCTGGCTTTTTCCATTTCTTTCTTCTTTCTGCAATCACATCATCCGAAACTTTCAATGTAATCGTATTTTTCTTCACATCCAGTTCAATGATATCATTATCCTCTACCAGCCCGATTAATCCACCTTCATAAGATTCAGGCGTAATATGCCCCACAACAAATCCATGTGTGCCGCCACTGAATCTTCCATCTGTAATCAATGCTACTGACTTTCCCAAGCCTGCGCCTATAATTGCACCGGTAGGCTTCAGCATTTCCGGCATGCCCGGCGCACCTTTAGGGCCTTCATTCTTTATCACTACTACATCGCCTGCTTTTACTTTACCGGAAGAAATTCCTTCAATTAATTTCTTTTCGCCATCAAATACTCTTGCAGGACCTGTAAAATATTCTCCTTCCTTACCACTGATTTTCGCTACACTTCCTTTCTCCGCAAGGTTGCCATACAATATCTGTAAATGACCTGTTGCTTTAATTGGTTTTTCCAGCGGATAAAAAATATCCTGTGTATCGAAACTGATTGGTTTTATATCTTTTAAATTCTCCGCAATTGTTTTACCTGTTACCGTTAAACAATCGCCGTGCAACATTCCTTTATCCAGCAGGTATCTCATCACTGCAGGAATACCACCGTGATTATGCAGTTCCTGCATCAGGTATTTACCACTCGGTTTGAAATCTGCTAATACCGGTGTCTTATCACTTATCTTTTGAAAGTCATCTATCGTTAACTCAACGTCCACACTTTTCGCCATTGCAATCAGGTGCAATACCGCATTTGTACTTCCACCTAATACCATGATAACCGTAATTGCATTTTCAAATGCTTTTCTCGTCATGATATCCTTTGGCTTGATGTCCTTCTCCAGCAATACCAATATAGCTTTACCGGCATCCAGGCATTCCTTTTTCTTTTCATCACTCAATGCAGGATTACTGGATGAATAAGGCAAACTCATTCCCAATGCTTCAATCGCACTTGCCATGGTATTTGCAGTATACATTCCTCCACATGCCCCTGCACCCGGGCAGGAATGCATCACGATACCTTTAAAATCTTCATCCGAAAGGTTACCTGCAATCTTTTGTCCCAATGCTTCAAAAGAAGAAATGATATTTAACTCCTGTCCTTTATAATGTCCCGCAGCAATTGTTCCTCCATAAATCATTATCGAAGGACGGTTCAATCTTCCCATTGCCATAATGCTACCCGGCATATTCTTATCACAACCTGGCAATGTTATCAAACCATCATAATAAAAACCACCGCAAACGGATTCAATACTATCCGCAATCAAATCGCGGCTCACCAGCGAATAACGCATACCGTCAGTACCATTGCTGATTCCATCGCTGATACCGATTGTATTAAATATCAAACCAACCAAATCATTATCCCATACACCTTGTTTCACAATTTTAGCCAGGTCATTCAAGTGCATATTGCAGGTGTTACCATCATAGCCCATACTCGCAATACCAACCTGTGCTTTCTTTAAATCATCATCTGTCAATCCTATTCCATATAGCATTGCCTGTGCAGCAGGTTGTGTCTTGTCCTGCGTTAATGTCTTCGAGTATTTGTTTAGTTCTGCCATTTTTATTTTTATGTTATCGCCCTTCTGTAATTCTATTTAGTTTTTGTTGCGTCGCACTCTTTTACTTTCTGTTCTTTATTCATCAACCCACCCCAGTCGCTTTTAATTTATCATTCTTCAAAATAGCCCCTCCAGGGAGGGGATAATTTTATATTTTAGTAGTTTATTCTATTAATTATATATGTTCCATCGTTCCTCGTTGGCTTTTTTCCTCACGACCAGT
>JAEUVI010000447.1 GCA_016787105.1 Chitinophagaceae bacterium
ATTATAAAAGCACAATTAAGAACATTGGCCAATGAAATAAGAATAGCGGCTACAGCATATGGAGATGGCGCAACAAAAAATCATTTATTGGATTTGCAGGATAGGATAAAAGAAGGGTTGGATCCGAAGAAGGATTGATAGCAACATAATGAATTGTTGTTTTGACATACTTATTGTTCATTAAACATAAAAGACAGGATGATTTTATCATCCTGTCTTTTTTATAGTTCAGGTAAATTTTATTTATTTCACTGATGCACGCATCACAATACTGGATCGTGATGGGGTCTTCAACTAATCTTCAAAAAAGGAAACTGTCTACGCGGGGTTTACACAGCGATGGCAAAGTGCTAAGCGTAAACCCGCGTTGATAGGAGCTCTTCCGCAATGTTGCAAAGCGAACAGAACATACACGAATGGCAGCAGTAAAATATAAGAAGCGTCCAAAGATTTTTCATTGAAATCCCAGGGTCTGCCCGGCAGATTTTCCTCGGTTTTGGATAGGCTTATGGGCAAGACCCCGGGTGGACGCAAATAATGAAAGATATAGCAATTAACGCCTAAAAGGCACATTGTGCTGATAATATTCTACAGGTCGGCAATGGATTAAAATAAAAATGTCGGACGATTAAATTGTCCGACATTTTTTATTTACCAGTCATAAAAACATATACTTTCTCCCTATATTCCAGTTATTGAAAAACAACTATTGCCACTGTTTATAATTATTTTTTATAAGAGTAAACTCTTATTACTTTATATGTAGAAGAATGAGTAATAGATAGTATACATATTATAAAATGATTGTTTTGTTTCGTGTTTGATATCCGAAATAAATTCAGGTATTAGATTACCATTAATACCTGGAAACATGAAAAAACAATCAATCCTTTCAATTACCACTACACTTGCAATCATCTTGCTCATTTTATCTTTATGGTTTATATCATGTCGTAAAACGCAGCAGGAAGTTTCTCCTGAATCTACAGTAGATAATTCCGGCAAAGAGTCTGTTATTTCACCAAACGATAATTTGTTATCATTACTGGCTGCAAAAGTGGAGAAGCAAATAAATGCGAGCAGGGCATCCGAAAATATCGCCGCATTTGCCGGACAGCCTGATTGGCAACAATCACTTATCATTGAAAAAAATGATGTTTCATCCCGTTCAAAGAAGAAAAACGCAAAAGCGATTGTTTACACACCATTCGCCAGGAAAAATGAACATAAAACAGCCGCTATTCTTCAATCAACTATTTACGAAACGGATACAGTCTTCCAGATGCTATACCCGCAACAATATTTGCAATATGGGTTTGGCGCTCACAGCGACACTGCCTGGAACGCTTACGATTTATTCAACATCTTCGCTTCATTTGACTATAACCTGTATGGAACCAGCCAGTATATCGTAAATGACGGACGTATATTCGGAAAAAACGAAAAGGATACTCTACTTGTAATGAGACAATCCGGATCTGTAAGCAATACTGCAAACGGAAGGGTAGGTTCAAGCGGCAATAAATTACAGGCTTTTAATATCTGCACTACCTGGACAAGTTGTGCGTATGGAATAGATGGTTCAACAGGAAGCAATACCTGCAAAACAACTCAGGTTTGTACAACCTACTGGATTGAAGTTGGAGATGGAGGTGGTGGAAGCACGACGCCAGGTAACACTGCTGGTGGTGGCGGATCAGCGGGTACACCTTCGAATGATCCAGGCATCAACGGTACTCCTTGTCCGACACCGACTGTAGCAAGGTATAATGAAAGGGCTCCTGAAGTTTCGCCATGTCCACAGCCATGGGTGCCAGCCGATATAATAAATAATGTTACTGATCCCTGTCTCAAAAAAATGGTCGATGATGCTATTAGCAGAGATTGCAGCAATGAAATAACTAATTTTATCAACTCAGCGTTTCATAAAAATCCGGACCTCGATTTAACATTTAAAGACGCTCCCCTTGGTAATATTTGGGGATCAGATGGCAAAACGGTTGCGCAGGGAGGGTCAACAGGTTGCTATATAACAATTACATTAAATTCGAGCAGCAGCTCATTACCAAGAGCTTCAAAAGAATATGTTGCAATAACTATACTACATGAAGCAATTCATGCTTGGATTATCTTAAATAATACAACCTCGAATAGTTCAAACAATATCAGTCATGAAGCGATGGCGTCTACAGCAAATATTAATCTAATGGTAAATGGTTTGAGAGAAATGTATCCCAATATTAGCCTGCAAGATGCAAAAGATCTCGCATGGGGTGGTTTAGATAATACAACAGCATGGTCAGCATTGTCCCAAACCGATAGGACTAGAATTATTCAAACAAATTATGACTACAAAAATAAAATAAAAGGAACACCTTGCACACCTTAGAATTAATTAGGATAAAATTTCAATTATGAAACAGCACTTTTTGATAATTCTTCTTTTTAGTACTTTATCATCAATAGGACAGATTGACTCTTCGATTGCAAGCTTTATTAAGTCAGCGGAACGAAACATAGAGTTGCCCAACAATTTAGCAAATGACTCTTGTTACTATTCAAATACCCTTTTAAAAATATCTATAGATGAAAGATGTAACGTGTCTTCTATTCTTCTTTCAGATAACGCAGAAGATTGGTTAGTAAATGAACTAAAAAGAATATTAAATGAAAAAAAACTAAATGTTGGCACCATTGAGGAATATGCAAAAAGAAAAAAATTAAAAAGCATTAGTTTGTTTATGCCGGTGGTAATTCGGAGTGAATGGGGAGTTTGCCGAAGTAGATCTATCTATTGGTTTAATAGCAGATATTATCAATTTAGCGGGAAATTCTTAAACGGCAATTCTCTTTTCCTTGAGCCCTTGGAATGGATACTTTACGAACCTGTTTACTAGTGAATCTATGTCTTTTCAATGCTCGGCACTTAAAAAATTTGAGAACAAGCCTATATCCATTTTTTAAGCATAGTATTCTCATAAACAATAAAGGCCGGACAATTTAATAGTCCGGCCTTTTAATTTTCAACAAACTGAATTTAGCATTCTACTGTCTACACGGGGTTTACACAGCGATGGCAAAGTGCTAAGCGTAACCTCGCGTTGATAGGAGCTCTTTCGCAATGTTACAAAGCTAACAGAACGTACACGAATGGCAGCAGTAAAAATATAAGGAGCGTCCCAAGATTTTTCATTGAAATCCCGGGGTCTGCCCGGCAGATTTTCCTCGGTTTTGGATAGGCTTATGGGCAAGACCCCGGGTGGACGCAGATGTTGTTTTGACATACTTATTGTTCATTATACTAAAAAGACCGAGCGAATTGCCCGGTCTTTTTAGTATTTTAATCCTGCTGATTCATGTATCATACCTTTATCAATACCTGAAAGTTTGGAAAAACAATCAATACATATAATTAATATTACTGTCTTTCTAAGCATATTGATTGTCTTTCAATTTTGGCTCATAACTCATCTGCAAATACAATATGAAACAATCTTAGAACCCACATTTCTTTACAAGAAGCTGTGGAAAGCGAAAGTCAATAAAGAAGATCCTTGCGAAGAGGCTAAATCTGGATCTGTCACCGCTACAGATTTGTCAAAAAAAGCAGTCTTCGATTCTGCAAAAACAAAAATCCAGCGAGCTTTTGTAGTTGATAAGAATGAGCATGTTGTATCATTTGGAAAAGACGCTGTTGGAAATATCATTCTTTCGGATATAAATAGAGGAAACCGCTACAATGGTATAATACCAGCTATCAGTAATCAATTTGCAGATATGCACAACCATCCTGGAAACAGTCCTCCGTTCAGTCATGACATTTATGGGTTGATTGATATAGTTTCACACAATTCAAACTATCAGCGTTTTGTTATTACACCGGACGGAACAGCATATGCACTTATAGTAACTGATATTGATGCAGTTAAGAAATTTAATATGAACTATCCCAGGCAAAGGCCGGTAAAAGGTTTTGAGGTCCGGTTTCCTGATAATATTATCGACGAAATCCGGGAAGCAGAATTTTTGGCAAAAGGACAAAAAGATATAGCGTTGGTGCTGATACTTGGGAAATACAATTCAGGTATTGCCCTCCTGAAGCAAAATGCTGATGGAAATTTTACAAGAGTCAATGCCAAAGAAAGTAAAGGACAACTTGGAGAAAAAATATATATCGCCGATAATTGCAAATAAATCCCTGAATCAAATATTGTCGCGGGGTTTTTGTCTTAAAAGAAAACGCTCATAACAATAAAAGCCGGTTGATCCGGCTTTTATACAAAATCATTTTAGCATTAAATTTACTCCACCACCACAATCCCTTTTGCCGTAAAACGGATTTCCTTCTTTGGTTCTTTTATGGCTGCTATTTCTTCTTTTGATTTCTTTGCATCTTCTGCATAGTGGCGCAGTTCATCTACTGATGTTGTTTTTAGTTCCGCTTCGCCATCCAGTATAATTGTTTTTCCCTTAATAGCCAATGGCGCGAAAAATCCATAATCTTTCATTTTTACAAAAGCAGTTGTACTGTCATTTACTGCGAGTTTCAGCCAGCAGCCTTTTTTAGGACACACGTCAAGCACCTTCGCTTTTATTTTTGTATCAAAAGTTTCTTTCTGCTCCAGCTTCGCGGGAATTTCTGAAATATTGACTGCGTTGGTTGTGGTTATTTTTTCTCCATAATAATCACCCGGCATTGCTTTGCCTTCCGGTGGCTGTGCATTTAGCAGCATTGCTGTCATTACTATAGCACAGGATAAGATTAATTTTTTCATGTGATTTCGTTTTTGCAAAAATAAACCGGAATTGCAAACAGTTATTACCGATAACGGAAAATAAAAGGCTGCCCGATCGGGCAGCCTCTAATCTATTCAGAAATAATTTATTTAAAACCAGCTTCCTACGAATTTTTCATCAACAGGAATATCCATTTGCTTCAATTTTCTTTCGCGCCGGCGAACCGCTCCCCGATGACGCAACGCTTCTGTAATCATCAATGGGAAAAACAGGAAAATAAAAGGCGGTATTCCCAAAAATGAAATCCATTTTCCTCCGTATGCTCTGCGCATCGGCCTTCTCAATCGTTCTGCTATGAGGTACATACTTGGCACAAGAATCAGCGTCATGAAAAACGCGAATGCAAGACCAAATATGATTGTCCATGATAATGGTTTCCAGAATGCAGCATTATCACCACCAAAGAAAATGTGCGGATTTAATTCGGAAAATAAAGTCACGAAATTGATATTAAAACCAATCGCCAGCGGTATCAATGCGAATATTGCCGCCAGTGCAGTAAGTAATACAGGTATAATTCTCGTTTTACCAGCTTGTATTACCGCATCCCTTGTTTTCATACCACGTGCACGCAACTCATCGGCAAATTCAATAACGAGAATACCATTTTTGATAACAATACCGGCCAAACCAAGAATACCTACTCCTGTCATTACCACAGATACTTCCATACCTGTAAATGAAAAACCGAGCAGTACACCGATAATACTAAACACTATTTCCGTGAGGATGATAACAGATTTACTTACGGAATTAAATTGCAACACCAGTATGGCGAGGATAATAATCAAAGCCATTATAAGGGCTTTAAATAAGAATGCGCCGGTTTCCGCCTGTTGTTCTCCTTCCCCGGTTTGTCTTATTGTTACATTATCCGGCACGCCTTTAAAATCGCTGATATGTTTTGCCAGCTCAGCATTTACAGCGGTAGGTGTAAATCCCTGTGTCAGCAGTACATTGGATCGCAGCGTAATCATTCTCTTCTGGTTCTTCCGCTGCACACTTCCTAATGTATTGGTATAATCTATTTTTACCAATGAAGAAATAGGAATCTGTTTAAACTGGCCTGCAGCCATGTCCATAAAGCCTACTTTCATATTCAGCAGGTCAACCAGGTTCTTCCGCTGCATCTCATTGTTCCGTACCTGTATTTTATATTCATCTTCACCATCTTTTATTTTACTTGCTTCATAGCCAAATAATGCTGTTCTGATTTGCGATCCGATCTGCGCACTTGATACACCTTCGGCTAAAGCCCGCTGCCTGTCAACTGTCAGTGAAATCTCGGGGTTCTTCAAATCAATATTCATCTTCAATTCTTCTACACCGGGTGTCTGAATGCTATCCAGGTAGTTCTTAAGATTGACTGCTGTCTTAATAAGATCATCAATATTTTCACTTGCTACTTCAATGTTAATCGGTGGGTCTGTAGGAGGACCGGACGCTTCTTTGTCAACAGATATTTCAGCACCCGGTATGCCTTTCATTGCGGCGCGGATACTATCGAGATAAGGAGCAGAAGATTTTCCATATCTTTTTTCAAACTCTACAAATGAAACCTGGATCCGGCCGAGTTCACTTCTTGTACTGCGGTCGCCACTCATCGGATCAGCAGCGCCTACTGCTATGTTTGTGATCACGCTTTCTACTATCGGGTTCTTTACATTTTTCGAAGGATCCATTTCCAATACTTTATATACACGTTTTTCCAGTTCCCGCGTAATGCTGTCTGTATACTCTACACGTGTACCTGTTGGCAGTTTGACATACACATATATCTGGTTAGGATCACCGCCGGGAAAGAAGACTACCGGTACGCCACGGGCTATAAAAAATATGATTGAAACGATAAATAATCCTACCGCACCGAGCAATAGCCAAACAGGTCTCCAACCCGCAACCGCCCACTTCAACAATGATTCATAGTGGCCCATGATCCAAGGCAATGCCCTGTTCTGAAAACCATGAATCCAATCATTGAAGAAATAACGGTTAAGCACAATCAGGATCATAATGAATATGAGAATATTGCCAACAAATGGCGCACCCATGATATCGAGAACCAATCCCACACCAATCCCAATCCACAAGAATGGTTTTTTGAAAATTGCTGATTTTGGTTCTTTGCCTTCATGCTCCGGGTGGTTCATAAAATCAACTGCAAACACAGGGTTCATCAGGAATGCCACAATCAATGAAGCCGTCAGTGTGAAGATGAGCATCAATGGCAGGTAGATCATGAATTTACCAATAAGACCCGGCCAGAACAGTAATGGGAAGAAAGGCGCAAGGGTCGTAAGTGTTCCGGCGAGTACCGGGTACCATACCTCACCTGCTGCCACCATTGCGGCACGTGTACTCGACATCTTTCCTTTTGCTTCGGTAAATATGCGGTGTGTATTTTCAATTACCACTATCGCATCGTCCACGATAATACCCAATCCGAATAACAAGGCGAAGAGTACCATGAAGTTTAGCGTAATAGCTGTACCTACCACCATATCTCCCAATGGTAAAAAGATAAATGCCACAAACATACTCAACGGTACACTCAATGCTACGAAGAAGGCATTGGTAACACCCATAAAGAACATCAGGATCATCAATACCAGCAGGAAGCCGATAACGATCGAGTTGACCAATTCAGCAAATGAGGTACGGGTACGGTTGCTCGTATCACCTGTAATGCGTACATCCAAATCCTCTGGTAATACCTTTATTTTTTTCATTTCCTCTGTTACACGCTTTACTTCATCACTTGTTTCAACAAGATTTTCCCCGTTTCTTTTTACGATATTGAGTGTTACTACATTTTTACCATCCAGGCGTGCGTAGCTATCTCTATCTTTTATAGTATCTTTTATGTTAGCGATATCCTTCAGGTATACAGCAGCACCTCTTGTATTCCTCATCATCACCTGTTCAATATCTGAAGCCGTTTTAAATTGTCCTTTCAACTGAAGCGTACGCTGCATATTACCTACATCCAACTGGCCTCCGGAAATATCCATGTTTTCATTGCGTATAGCTGTTGAGATATCATTGAATGTGACACCTGCAGCCTGCATCCTGTCATTGTCTACATTCACCTGGAACT
>JAEUVI010000545.1 GCA_016787105.1 Chitinophagaceae bacterium
AATCTTTTGCAAGTAATAAAAAATATTCAGCTTCATTGGCAGAGCCTAAAGATATGTTCAGGAAATGAGCGAACTCACCCTGAGAATTTTTGCCACAGCCTTCTGCAATATTTGCAGGAATTGAGGATGAGGCTCTTCTTAATTGACTTGTCAGGCTATATAGTTCGTCTTTAGGAAACACTTTACTTACTTCGTACACGTTAAGAGTGAACGCATGAGCTTTTACCCAAACCTTTAAGTCTTTATAATTTTGCATGCTCCAGACTTATAACTTAAAACGTACAACTTAAAACTCTTAAAACCCTGTCGCCTTCAATTTCAACCCTGCACATTCATCAATTCCAAAAATCAGGTTCATATTCTGCACCGCCTGTCCGCTTGCACCTTTTACCAGGTTATCAGTGGCAGAATGAATTACTAACTTGGTTCCTACTTTTTCTAACTGAATTACACATTTATTTGTATTAACTACCTGCTTCAGAAAAATCGCATCCTGGCTCAAAAAAGTAAATGGATGGCCGGCGTAGAAATCTCTATAGAGTGATACAAGATCTTCTATTTTCCAATCGCAATCTATTTGAGAGCTGATAAAAATACCTCTTGTAAAATCACCGCGCCATGGAACAAAACTCAAATCAATATTTCCTTTTGCCTGCAATTGAATAAGTGATTGTCCTATTTCTCCAAGATGTTGATGCGTTAGTGTTTTATATGCCTGTATATTATTAGCACGCCAGCTGAAATGAGAGGTTTGTGACAGGCTTTGCCCTGCACCGGTAGAGCCTGTAATCCCTGTTGTATAAATATTGCCGAGAATACCGGCTTTTGCCAAAGGCAATAAACCTAATTGTATGGAGGTAGCAAAACAGCCCGGGTTGGCAATGTTATGTGCTTTTTTTATTTTTTCCCGGTTCAGTTCGGGCAAACCGTATACAAACTGACGCGTGCCTGATTGTGCATCTTTTTGAAGCCGGAAATCATTGGCAAGGTCAATGATTTTTATATTGTCCGCGATATTATTTTCCGCGAGAAATTTTTTTGATTCACCATGCCCAAGGCAAAGAAACAATACATCAATCTCCCCGTTTTCGAGTGGGCTGTTATTGTCCGTAAATTTCAAATCTGTTTCGCCAATAAGATCCTGGTGCACAGCAGACAGGGGCTTTCCTGCATTGCTCTTGCTGTTGATAAGTGATAATTCAGTGTATGGATGATTGAGCAGAATTCTTATCAATTCTCCACCAGTATATCCGGCACTGCCTATTATTCCCGCTTTAATTGATTTCTTCATTTTTAATAATTAAAAAATCAAAAGTAAAAAGTCAAAAACCTCCCAGGCACAGGCTTTATTTTTTACTTTTTAATTTTGACTTTTATTCTCCGCTTGTACAGCCTGGAAAATCGAAGTCTGGTTTCCAAATATCTTACTAAACCCTCTCACATCATCACCGGTAAATCCTGTATTCATTTCACCATATTTACCAAACTTGCTGCTCATTAGATCGTATTTGCTTTCAATGCCAATGATATTGAAACGATAAGGCTGTAATGTAATGAAGACATTTCCTGTTACATTCTGCTGAGAGTTTTGCAGGTATGCTTCTATATCACGCATTACAGGATCAAGTATCTGCCCTTCATGCAGCCAGTTACCATAAAACTGAGATAATGTATCCTTCCATTGTAATTGCCATTTAGTTAAAACATGCTTTTCCAATGCATGATGCGCTTTCAATATCAGCATCGGCGCTGCTGCTTCGAAACCCACTCTCCCTTTTATACCAATTATTGTATCGCCAACATGCACATCGCGGCCAACACCATAAGGTCCGGCGATGGTTTGTAAATATTGAATTGCTTCTGATGGATGAGAAAAAGTTTTATCATCTACGCCGGTAAGTTCTCCTTTTGTAAATGTCAAACGGACTTCCTGGCTTCCGGTTTTTGTTACTTGTGTAGGCCATGCTTCTTCCGGCAGCATTCCTTTGGATGAAAGTGTTTCTTTGCCGCCAACACTTGTTCCCCACAATCCTTTGTTGATAGAATACATGGATTTTGAAAAATTCATATCCACGCCTTTTTTCTTCAGGTAATCGATCTCTTCTTCGCGGCTGAGTTTTAAGTCGCGTATCGGCGTTATAATTTCCACACCAGGGATCATGATATGAAAAATCATATCGAAGCGTACCTGGTCGTTGCCGGCACCGGTGCTGCCATGTGCAACGGCATCTGCATTCAGCTTTTTTACATGCTCTGCAATGTGCAATGCCTGGCTGAGCCGTTCAGCGCTTACACTGAGCGGATAGGTATTGTTTTTTAAAACATTTCCGAAAATGAGGTATTTGATAATGCGGTCGTAGTAGCCTTTTACCGCATTCACGGTAGTATGTGTTTTTACACCAAGCTTATAGGCATGTGCTTCGATCTGTTTCAGTTCTTCTTCGCTGAAGCCACCAGTATTTACAATGATGCTATGAACTTCAAAGCCTTTATCTTCGGTTAAATACTTAACACAGTAAGAGGTATCCAACCCGCCGCTGAATCCCAATACAATTTTTTTTGCCATGCCAGTCTCTGATTTTTATAAATTGAAGAAATGATGGAACACTGATTTCAATCTTGATGTTCCTTTCCCGTTTGATTCGTCTTTATTGTCCTTTTTAAGAAAAGGCCGCAGGAATTTCCATCGTTTGAACTGAAGTAATCGTTCAAACCCTTTTTTATTTTCTTCAAAGTATTCTTTAGTCTCTTCAGGTTTGTAATGATCTTTTGGGTCGTAGAGCATAGCGGTACACATGCAGTTTTTCCGCTCCTTGCTCATGAGTATATCGTAGTTCACACAGCTTTTACAACCAGCCCAGAAAGTTTCATCCTGCGTGAGCTCGGAATAAGTAACCGGTTCATAACCCAATTCACTGTTTATTTTCATTACAGCAAGTCCCGTGGTAAGGCCGAATATTTTCGCTTCAGGATACATTTCCCTACTCAGGTCAAATATTCTTTTCTTGATTGATTTGGCAACTCCGCTTTTGCGAAAAGAGGGGGATACGATTAATCCCGAATTGGCTACGTATTCACCATGGCTCCATGTTTCGATATAACAGAAACCAACCCAGGTGCCATCTTTTGTTAACGCTATTACGGCTTTGCCTTCGTCTATCTTCTTTTCAATATACTCGGGACTGCGTTTGGCAATACCAGTACCGCGGGCTGCGGCGGATGATTCCATTTCATCAGTAATCGTTTTGGAATATTTTTTATCATCCGGTTTAGCAACTCTTATAATAATCTCTTGATTATTCACTTTCTTTAAAAAATTAGATTGAATGGTTCACCAGTCCTCGAAAATTGTTCTTTGGGGGGTGCTTCACTGACAGGGACCGGGGTGAAGGGTTCGTCCTGTCAGAATACAGGGCGGCGTCGCGGACGTGAGAAAGTAAAGGTATCATAACCAACAGCATACACACCACACGTATTAGGTGCGTGGAATGCAATTTGTTTAGTATGTGTCAGAATATTGTTCACCTTTTAAAGAGGTTTCTTAATTTGCCGTACAAATGTATAGAATAATTTATACTGTTTCATAAAATTTTTGTTATAAACTACTGCTATGGACGAACTTAAAAAACAAGAAGCACCAAAAAAGAAATCACCGGTAAAACGGTTCTTCAGATGGTTTATTATTATCCTTTTACTTGTATTAGGAATTTATGTTTATTGGCAATACTTCTTCGTATTTGGCGAAGGTGTAAAGTCTGGCCATCTGAACTTTGCTGTGAAGAAGGGAAACATCTTTAAAACTTACGAGGGTAAGTTAATACAGGAAGGAATAAAGAGTAAGGTAGTGGGTTCGATACAGTCCAACGAGTTCGAATTCTCTATAAAGACAAAAGAAATATTTGATGTGCTCTCAGTAAACAGCGGAAAAATATTTGACCTGCATTATAAAGAATTTAAAGGAGTAGTGCCATGGCGGGGAAATACCATTTACCTCGTGGATAGCATTATTGCGATGAGGGATCCGGGGCAGTGATAGCCTCATCCTCCATCTCCTTCTCCAAAAGAGAAGGAACGGCTCAACAAATATTTAATGAACGATATATCTACCACATCAACTTTTTTTCTTTATTGTGCGCTTATCGAAGATTCAGATTAAATCTGTATCTCCGATAAGCACGGGCTGTGCGTAGTTCCTCTCCTTTGGAGAGGTTAGGTGAGGCTATTATGCTAATAGTAGAAATATCGCCGGCCTTTTATTTACATCCACCTTTTCGTTTTTCCATTCACCGATAGTTTTAGTTTTTATCCATTCCTTTTCACCGGTTATGTCTGCTGCAATACACAAGCGAGTACTGTTATTACAGTTTTTAAGTAATGTTTCCAGCAATTGATTGTTGCGATAAGGCGTTTCAATAAATAATTGTGTGCAGTTTTTTCGCTTTGATTCCGCTTCCAGGTCTTTTATGGCTTTTATCCGTTGCTGTGTATCTATTGGTAAATAACCTACAAACTGGAATTGCTGTCCATTCATACCGCTTGCCATTAATGCGAGCAGGATAGAACTTGGCCCTACTAATGGTTTTATTACTGCATTCATTTCCTGCGCAGCATTTATTAATAACTGTCCGGGATCGGCTATGCCGGGACAACCCGCTTCACTGATAATGCCAATTGTTTTTCCTTCTTTGATTTTTTGCCTGAATGATGATATCACCTGTTCTTCCGCTTTATGAATGGCGAACCATTCATAATTATCAATTACCATTTCTTTCCAAAGCTGTTTCAAATAGCGACGTGCAGATCTTTCATTTTCTACAAAAAAGACCTGGCATTCTTTTACAGCATCAACAATGTATGAAGGGATAGTATGAACAGCGTTTTCATCAATAAAACAGGGAATAAGGTATATTTTGCCAGTGCCAGCCATTTATCAATTTAAGATTTGGGATCTAAGATTTCGGATTTAATTGCGTGTCTGCAAATTTAAAATCCCAAAATCTTAAATCCGCAATTTACTATTCCCTGCTTACTTTGTACAAGCTCAATGTGGCTGCGATAACAGCATAGGCTGGCGCCACAATCCATCCTACCAGT
>JAEUVI010000551.1 GCA_016787105.1 Chitinophagaceae bacterium
AGGAGCAAATTACAGGGCATCAGTACGTGCAAAATCATCAAACGATTTCATTTACAAAATAGAAATCGTTCTCGAAGAATCTGATGAAAGCCATTACTGGCTGGAAGTAGTAAAAGACGCTGGACTGCAAAAAGGAGATGAACTGGAGAGATTAATAAAAGAAGCAAATGAATTAACAGCGATTTTTGCAGCGACAGATAAAACAAATAAGTTGAAAAGGAATAAAAAATAATACATTATTGAACGGTGACGGATGTAAGATTGATGATTTCCGCTAAACAAATAAGCCCTGCATAATCTTATATTCCGGAAAGAACAAATCAGGCATCATACATTTTCTAAATCAGATATAGTTCTATGTTTTTGCAGAGAAGAAACAGGATATTAAGAAAGGGGTCGGCAATAAGAAGTTTAGTTGCTGAAACCACATTGACTCCTAATGACTTTATCGTTCCTTTATTTATTGATGAAGGAATAAATGTAAAAACAGAAATCGCTTCAATGCCGGGCTATTACCGGAACAGTCTTGATATTACTGTAAAAGAGGTGAGAGAATTACGGGGCATGGGACTAAAAAGCGTGTTGATTTTTGTAAAGAGTAAAGACGAACTGAAAGACAATACGGGCAAAGAAGCATGGAATCCCGATGGGCTGATGCAGAAAAGTATTAAAGCCATTAAAAATGCTGTGCCGGAAATAGTAGTGATGACAGATGTAGCGTTGGATCCTTATTCGTCTTATGGCCATGATGGCATTGTGAAAGATGGCGAAATAGTAAACGATGAAACTGTAGAAGCATTGGTCAAGATGAGCATTAGTCATGCAATGGCCGGTGCTGATATTGTAGCACCGAGTGATATGATGGATGGAAGGATCGGCGCGATAAGAAAAGGATTGGAAGAAAACAATTTTACCAGGGTTGGTATTATGTCGTACAGCGCCAAATATGCTTCATGTTTTTATGGACCTTTCCGCGATGCGCTGGATAGTGCTCCCGGTTTTGGCGATAAAAAAACTTACCAGATGGATTATTCCAATCGTATCGAAGCCATAAAAGAAACATTGATGGATGTGGAAGAAGGTGCAGACATTGTAATGGTGAAACCTGCATTGGCATACTTGGACATTATCCGTGAAGTAAAGAACGCTGTAAACATTCCAGTAAGCGCCTACAATATAAGCGGCGAATACGCAATGATAAAAGCAGCAGCGAAAATGGGCTGGCTGAATGAAGACAAAGCAATTCTTGAAACATTAACAGCAATAAAAAGAGCCGGTGCAGATTTGATAGCAACCTATTTTGCGAAGGATGCCGTGAGGTTGCTATCAGCTTAACTTTTTATATTTCGAATAGATGTTTGGCTAAAGCCAGTGAGTACACTGAATATTGCCCGGCCTTTAAAGGCCGGGCAATTGATAGAAGGCCCTTAGGCTTTAGCCAAATGAAAAAATCATTCACGATCATGAAATTGAACAACAGCATACAACTTTTCTCCCGTGCACAGCAATCCATTCCCGGTGGCGTAAACTCCCCTGTCCGCGCATTTAAAAGCGTTGGCGGTACTCCTTTGTTTATCAAAAAAGCAAAAGGCGCTTACCTCTATGACGCAGATGGCAATCAATACATAGATTATATCAATAGCTGGGGGCCAATGATTCTTGGCCATGCATATGACCCGGTGGTAAAAGCGATACAGGAAAAAGCGATTGATTCAACTTCTTTTGGTGCTCCCACGGAACTGGAAATAGAAATAGCCGAGCTTATAAAAAGTATGGCGCCGAATGTAGATCTTATACGCATGGTTAGCAGCGGTACCGAAGCCTGCATGAGTGCATTGCGATTGGCAAGAGGCTATACCGGTAAAAATAAATTTATCAAGTTTGAAGGTTGCTATCATGGCCACGCAGATTCGTTTTTGGTAAAAGCGGGAAGTGGGCTTGCAACATTTAATATTCAAACAGTGCCAGGTGTAACAGGTGGTGTAAGCAATGATACTTTAACATGTGCCTATAATGATCTGCAAGCAGTAAAAAAATTGGTTGCTGAAAATAAAAATGAAATTGCAGCGATTATTATTGAGCCTGTTGCCGGGAATATGGGATGCATTATTCCAAAAGAAGGATATCTCGAAGGGCTCCGTAAAATATGCGATGAGGAAAATATCGTTTTCATTTTTGATGAAGTTATGACAGGTTTTCGTTTAGCAGCAGGCGGAGCACAGGAGAGATTAAAAGTAAATGCGGATTTAGTTACATATGGAAAAGTAATTGGCGCCGGTATGCCTGTTGGTGCTTTTGGTGGCAAAAAAGAAATCATGCAGCATATCGCTCCCCTGGGGAATGTATATCAGGCAGGCACTTTGAGCGGCAACCCCATTGCGATGATCGCCGGATATACTTTGCTTAAAGAATTAAAAAACAATCCGGGCATTTATAAAGAACTGGATAAGAAAGCAGCTTATCTCTATAAAGGTTTGAATGAAGTACTTAAAGCATCCGGTCAGCCTTATGTTATCAACCAATTGGGCTCAATGATAAGTATTCACTTCAGTGAAAAACCGGTTATTGATTTTACTTCGGCGGCAACAGCCAATAATACATTATTCAACAAATATTTTCATCATATGCTACAGGCTGGCATTTACCTGCCTCCTTCCGCGTTTGAAACATGGTTTTTGAGTGATGCACTCAGCTATGAAGATTTGAATAAAACTATTGAAGCAACTAATAATTTTTTAACTGCTATAGTTTGATTTACCAGTAGCTAACATTCAATCGTAGATAAAAAAAACAACAGTATAATAAAGCCAATTACCGGCAGCAGAGACAGTATAAAGAAAATCAGGTTAGCTGTTTTAAACCGGGTAATATCATCATATTTCTTCCAGAAAAGAAGGATTGCGATATAATAAATGATTATTGAAACTGGTATTAACAATGAATCGGGACTGCCGTTGAATGAACTAAAACCCAACACTCCGATTATTATCAGCATCAGCAAGGACAAAAACAAACTTACAATTCTTATTATACGCATAAAATAAACATACGATTTTTTGGCATTATAAATAACTATAAACGCAAAGCCACCTGAAAATCAGGCAGCTTTTTCGATTTGATTTACCTATGATAAAAGGGTTACAGGGATTCTAAGAATTTTATCAACGAGCTTCTCTCATCAGCGCTCATTGCTTTTACTTTATTTTTTGCAGTCGCTGCTTCACCACCGTGCCACATGATTGCTTCAAGCAAACTTCTTGCACGGCCATCATGCAGAAAATTATTATGGCCGTTTACTTTTTGTGTAAGGCCAATTCCCCACAAGGGTGCGGTACGCCATTCTTTTCCTGTTGCTTTAAAATCGGGCCGGTTATCAGCAAGATCATCTCCCATATCATGCAGGAGCAAATCTGTATAAGGATGTATCAGCTGATTACTTACTGCAGGAAAAGCCACATTCACAGACGTACGCATATCAGGTATATGGCAGGAAGCACAGCCTGCATTAATAAATAATTGCTTTCCGTTTTTAACAACAGGGTTATCTGCATTTCTGCGTACAGGCACAGCAAGTGTTTTTACATAAAACTCTACTGCATGTAATAAACTATCTGAAAGTTCGTAATCATCATCTCGGTTATCATACTGTGGTTGCCCGAAACTGCTTTCTACAGGAAAAATAGAAGTAGTAACGCCAATATCACCATTATATGCTGCAGCTACCTGTTGCAACAATGAAGGTTGATTAGCTTTCCAGCCAAAGCGGCCCAATGTTGTTGTTTTGGTTACAGCATTCCAAACAAAGTTGGGTTTACCACTTATTCCATCAGCATTCGCGTCGTTCTCGTCCGCCTTTGCTAAAACATCCGCATCACTAACGGCTTCGAGCAGGCCAAGGCCAAAGACAGGAGCAGCTACACGCGGCGACAGCATAACATCTCCAGGAAATGCAGTATATGTATTCGTAACAGTATACGCTGGAAATCGCAGTTTATAAGGAGTTCCATCATCAAATGCAAAAGCCTGTTCAGTATATGCAATAGTAACATCTGCTTCTTTTGCGATGCCCAGTGTTGATCGGTTTTGTATCTGATCACCAAAACCCGGAACAGGATTTGGCCCGCCATGAGCATTTTCTCCGGCAATGCTTATGCGAAAAAGCATTAACACCGATGTATCGCCTGAACCGGGCACTTTTCCGCGGCCATCAGCAATATGGCAGGATGAACAGGATACATTATTAAATATCGGTCCCCGCCCGGGATTAACAGGTGCGGGTGCTGAAACAAAAGTTGCCTCAAACTGCACATCACCTATTTCATGTACACGTTCCAGGTTTTCGGATAAAACCGGGAATGCGTGGCTGAAAGCGGCACTGCTTTGATCATATACTGTCTGTAAACCACCGCTGAGCCATTCGCTGTCAGGATTTGTTTTAGCATAATCTGCATCATACTTCTTACACGCAGTATGAATCACAGCAACAGAGGCCGCGATTAACAAACAAACCTTATATGTTCTTTTTATTTTCATATTGAGTATAGCGTGAAGAGTCGGAAGTCAGGAACCTCAGAACTCCCAACTAATTACCCCTGACTAATAACTGTATCTATTGCCCGTATTGCTGTACAAATGGTTTCAGCTTTGTATCTAATAGTACTGCCAGTGCGTTTATTTTAGCCATTGCATTTTGCACAAGCGTTGACTGACTTGAAATAGCTTCTCCAAAAGGATCGGTAATTGCCTGCAATGAAGCAATGGCAGTAGCGTGAGCTGTTTTTATTTCATTATCCAGCGAAAGGTTATATGCACGCACCAAATCTTCAATACCCTTTCCATCAGCGATAAATCTGCCCTGGTACATATCCATGATACCTTTTATGTTATTTGTAAAATCAGTAATTGAATTTTGAGCAAACGGACTTTCTTCCTGTGTAGGATCCTGCAGATCAAAAGGATCTTTCATTTTACCATTGGCTACCTCATCACAGATACCGGCCATTCCATCTACCAGT
>JAEUVI010000581.1 GCA_016787105.1 Chitinophagaceae bacterium
GCAACAGGATCATCTACCTCAGGAGTATCACCGTACAATCGTATATAGTCCCTGAATTTACCACCCAGCATCTGGTATGCGGGCACACCATACGCTTTGCCTGCAAGATCCCATAATGCCATTTCTACTCCGCATACGCCACCCGCGGCACGGCCCTGGCCGCCGAATTGTTTGATTGATTTAAAAATCTGCTCCACGCTGCAGGGATTTTTTCCAAGCAGGCGGCTTTTTAAAAACAAACCATATTTCGCACTGGCACCATCGCGTATTTCGCCATAACCACTAATGCCCTGGTTGGTATCAATGCGGATAAGTGGACAGGTCATCGGCGCGCCAGTTACAACTGCAATGCGCAGGTCGGTTATTTTCAGATCTGAAGGTCTCCCGTTTCGGTTGACCTTCTGCGTAATATATTCCATTTCCTTTGCAGGATCATTGTCAAACATAAACCCAAGCCCTAAGCCACCTAAGGAAGCTTTTTTAATAAAATCTCTCCGGTTGTCTCCCTGTTTTTGTTCTTCCTGTTTTTGGTCTGTCTCACCTTTTATTCTTTCTGGTGATTCAGGCAATTTGCCTTTGAAGTTGAAACGGCTGGAAATATTTTTCATAATTGTTGATTGAATCGTAGTTATTTTATTTTTTGATTTCCTAAAAGAGAAACAAAACTTACCATGTCCGGCTCTTCAAATATTCATCTAACTCTTTCTTCGACATTGGAACCTTGGATGGATTATCAGCTACCCATTTCAGAAAATCTTTTTTTATTTCATCACTCCAGGCCTGGTCTATCTGGCCGGGTGTGTATTTACCTTCACGCAGGCGCATATGTCCAAACTCATCTTTCAATGCAACAAACTCCGCGGTGATGATTACTTTTTCAGCGAGGTATGCGGGAATAAAAATTACGCCTTCTTTTTTACCTAATACCAAATCACCTGGCAATACTGTAGCCCTGCCGATACGTATCGGGCAATTGATGCCGGTAAGCATTACTTCTTTTAAATAGGAAGGATCGTATCCGCGTACAAAACCAACAAAACCGTCAATCTCGTTGAGCCCGTCAAAATCGCGTACACTCGCATCAAATACAACCCCGGTTTTTGATTTGGAATAGATGGCATTGCCAAGATTGTCGCCAATCAATGTGCCATCAATAATTTTTGAAAATCCGTCAGCTACATATACATCTCCGTTTTGCAATACATCGATAGGCCAGGAATTCGGCGATCCTATTCGCCCGTCTGCTTTTCCTTTTGCTTTAATTGGCCCGTCTACATCAGGACGCAGGGGCATGTACTGGGCAGTTACAACACGTCCGGCTAACGGCTTATCAGGATGAATAACCTGCCAGCCTGATTCGAATTGGTTATTAAAACCTTCATTGCGCAAATACTGCCATGCTTCTTCCAGCGAAATATTCGCTAATCTTTTTACGAGGCTGTCAGACACTTTTGGCCTTCCATCAGGAAAACGTTCTCCCTTCCATTGTGAAGTATAAGCAATAATCTGTTCTTTGGAATAAGCGACCTGTTGGGCTGTTACATTTAGTTGTATAAAAAGTATCGCTATAAGAGAAAATAGTGTCAATACCACTGGTTTCTGATGAAATACTTTGGGGAAACGATTATAAGCCTTTGTGCGTGCCATGTTGTGCTGAATTTTTTATTGAATTGATAAAGAATTTGCAGGGCCAATATATTTTTCTAAATTAAATAATTGTTTTAAAGATTATTCAAATTAATTCATCAAATTATGCCGGTTACTTTAACAGGATTTCGCGAAGAGGTCAAAGAAGAATTGCTTCGCATCATGGATTATTGGGTAAGTTATACCCCTGATAAAGAACATGAGGGTTTTTATGGCCGGATAGATAAGGATAATGTGCCGGATAAAAACGCGGATAAAGGAATTGTGGTAACAAGCCGCATTCTATGGACGTTTTCAGCGGCGCAGCAACTATTTCCAAACAAGGAATATCCTGTGTTGGCAAAGCAGGCTTACGATTATCTTGTAAAATATTTTATAGATAACCAATATGGTGGCGTTTACTGGTCTGTGGCGGCGGATGGGTCACCCAAGGAAATCAAAAAGCAATTATACGGGCATTCGTTTGCGGTATATAGCTTATCCGAGTATTATAAAATAACAAAGGATGAAACGGTTTTGAAAAATGCAATCGGAATTTTTTCAAAAATTGTGGAGCATGCGTATGATAAAGTAAATGGCGGCTATATAGAAGCATTTGAGCGTGATTGGCAAAATACAACCGAGTATATCCTAAGCAGGGGAGAAGACCGGAAATCCATGAATACGCACCTGCATTTGCTGGAAGCATTTACAAACCTTTATCGTGTATGGAAGGATGAGTCATCAAAGTTTCATCTGAAGCACAGCATTGAAATGATGCTGAAGCATATTATAGATGCGAAAACATACAGGATGACTTTATTTTTTACCAATGAATGGAAACATACCACAACAACTATTTCTTACGGGCATGATATAGAAGCCTCCTGGTTGTTATGGGAAGCAGCGGAGGTATTGGGAAATGAAGAATTGATTAAGCGCTGCAGGCATATATCCATTGAAATGGCAAAAGCAGCGATAGATGGGCTCGCAGCAGACGGTGCTATCAACTACGAATATGAGCCGGAAACAAAACACCTGAAAGACAACAAAGACTGGTGGCCGCAGGCAGAAGCGATGGTTGGCTTTTTCAATGCATACCAATTGACAGGGAAAGTTCATTTCCTGGACAAGTCAGAAAAAGTATGGGACTTTATAAAGAAATATTTAATTGATTATAAAAATGGGGAATGGTTTGGCGCTGTGGATGCCGGCCATACAGTAACAGCTTCTGATAAAATGAATTTCTGGAAAGGACCTTATCACAACGGAAGATCCTGTATGGAAATATGGCCACGTATGAAAAAGAGATAATAACGACTAAGGAACTTTCACTGCTTGCCTCGCAAGCAATTTCCATTTTCCCTTTTGTTTTTGCCAGACTTGCAGTACGCTGATCTTGATTTCATCATCTTTCCCATCTCTTTTCATTTTTGTATAAAAGATGTGACGGACAATTGCATTTTTATCAACTACTACAATGGTTTGATTGCTGATATCAATTGAAATAAAATCAACCGGTCCGTTGATTGCTTCATTGATAAATTGTTCTTTATTCTCCACTTTACCGGATGAATGACCATAGCTCAAT
>JAEUVI010000004.1 GCA_016787105.1 Chitinophagaceae bacterium
ATGAAAGTAAAAAAACCAAATACTATGCTTTTGTAAGTATTTTTTTTAAACTCTGCCATATCCAGTTCAAGGCCAGCCAGGAACATGATATAAAGCAGCCCAGCTTTACTGAAAAGATCGATACTACCCTTGGCAACAAGATTAAAACCATGGTCGCCAACAGCCATACCAGCAATGATTAAACCGACTATGCCCGGAATACGAAGCTTACGAAGTATAACCGGCGCCAACAGTATTATAAAAAGGACAATTGTAAAAATCGGTACCGGATCTGTAAGCGGAAATGTAATTTTCAACAAACTCATGATGCTGGTTATGGTTAGTGCCCTGCAAACTGTAATCGGCAGGGTTAGCTGGCAAACTTTTGTTTATAGCAAAAAACTGCCTGATCAAAGCAAAAATATTGCCTTATTCCAATCCGGAAGAAGAATTATTTGAAACAACGCTTTTATCTATAATAAATCTGCACGTTCAGTAAACTGGCCTTCTTCAACTATCTGTTCAGGTTTTTTTCGATAAAAAATAATTCCTATGGCCATGACAATGCTTGTGACGAGAATAATAAAGAAAAGAATTCCGTCATTAAAATTTGAGAATTTAAACGCGTCGGGTATTTTATAAAACAGCACGATGGTAATAAGCCCGCGGGGTATAAAAAAAGCTTCCGGAAACAAATTGGTTCGTACAAAGAAACGCAGATAAAGCACCCTGATAATAAACAACGCCAATACAATCAGGCTGCCTACATAAATAACTTCCTGCTCGCCGAGAAAAGAAAGGGAGATAGAAAAGCCAAACAGGATGAAGAAAAAAGTACGTATCAGGAATGATGATTCGGCAGTAATGGAGTGCAGCAAATGATGGATCGGCCCTACCTGTGAACCTGGAAAATACCTCTGCAAAAAAGGAATCTTGATTTTTTCCCAATTATTAATCATAAGACCAAATACAAGAATAATGATCAATGACGGGAGATGAAGGATTTTTCCGCCAGCATAAATAAGAATGAGTAAGGCGAATATCAGGAAAAACTTAATATTCATTTTAACTTTTGCCAATATCAGGAAAAGAAGAAATGAAAGTACCAGTGAGAGTAAAATTGAAAATACAATATTGATGGCGAATATGCCCGCTGATTTAGCAGAAAATGTATCTCCTGCTGTAAGATAATTAAAAGCAAGAATGCCAAGTATGTCCGAAAACGAAGCTTCATAGACAAGAAACTCCTTTTTTTGCATTGTCAGTGGATTTATGCTAGGAATGACAATAGAACTGCTCATAATAGACAGTGGAATGGCATATACAATACATTTATTCAAGGGCTCATGCATCCAATAATATAAAATCGCGGTTACTAACGCTGACGAGAGTATCAAAATAAAGAGAGCTGAAAAGAAGGAATTCCTGATAAGCGGGATCTTACTTCGCTCAAGTTTCAAATCCAATCCGGCTTCCAATACAATCATGATTAACCCAACTATACCAAGTGATTCAACTATTTTTTCGGGAAAGACAATACTCATGCCGGAGTTATCAGATAGAAATCTTAAAGCGATACCCGCAACTAACAAAAGCAAAACGGAGGGTATACGGATATACTGACTTACAATCGAAAAAACATACGACATTACTACAACGCTGCAGATAATTATCAGTAATTCTTCTACATTAAGATTTTCCATTTTATGAAATTAAGTCAATACAATAAGAAACGTTATACCCATCTCCCTTTTATCATCACTTTGTCTATAACATTTGACCCAAAAGCATATGGGAAATAGGCAAGTGATGAAATTGGTTTTAAAAAAATGAGGTTTGCTTTTTTTCCTACAGTTATACTCCCCGCCTGATCCTGTACTTCCATAGCATAAGCTCCATTGATTGTTGCCGCAT
>JAEUVI010000018.1 GCA_016787105.1 Chitinophagaceae bacterium
AAACCAACAGAACGCACAATGGTTACTACAAAGGAGGTCAAACATACATACCACCGGGCATTAACCTGAAAGATGTAAACCCCAGGCCGATAAGCCCGGATATACCAGCAAACGGATTAATCGGATGTTTTTCTGATGATAACAAATACCTGATGGCAACAGCATGGGATCATTACCAGGAATTGTTCCAGGGCATATTTGTTTGTATTCACAGCGATCCAAGAATAGGAGGATTACAACCGGGAGAAGTGAAACATCTTCATGGTAAAATGTATTTCCTGAAAAATGATCCGGCTGAATTATTAAAGCGGTATAAAAAAGATTTTCCAATGAATTAGCTACAACATGACAAATTCGCAAAATCAACTTTACAATAAAAGCACATCAGGCTAATAGGTTAAAACTCATCATTAATCCCAAACTTTGGTTTGCGGTACATCCATTGTCCATTGGTAAAATCAGGAAAGTCTACCGTCTGGTAGCCAAGTTCTATACTTTTTTCGCTAAGTGGGGTAACGGCGCTCCACGCGGCGGCATCATACACATCCATCAATGGGGCTACACGGCGCTTAATCGCTTCAATAAATCCATGCAGTACAAAGAAGTCAATACCGCCATGGCCGGCGGCCTTTTCATTCTCTTTGTTAGCCCAGCGTTTCCAGAGCGGATGATCATATTTATCAAGCCATGATTGCTGGTCGTCCCACTCGTGGTGCTTTGGTGATACTCCTTCCACATAAATGCCTTTATTTACCTGCATCCACAATCCGTTAGTGCCTTGTACCCTGTACCCGAGTGAATAGGGACGTGGCAGGTTTGTATCGTGCTGCAGTAAAATGGTTTCACCATTGGCGCATTTGATATGAGTAGTAACAATATCTCCGAGCTTAAACTCAACCTTTGCATTGGGATTATTGGCCCCGCCTTTCTTTACAATATAATCATGAAGCCCTCTCGTTTTTGTTGCAAATGAACTGAGCGATAAAAAACGGTTGCCGTGATTTATATCAATCATGGTAGCCACGGGCCCGAGTCCATGCGTGGGGTAAAGATCACCAGTCCGGTGAACAGAATGATTGGTTCTCCACCGTGCCTCAGAAAACGCTTTTTCGCCAAACTCCACCCCACTGTCGTATGGGTCAATGCCGTTATTAAATTTTACACCCCTTAAATCATGCTGGTATCCGGCTTGCAAATGAATAATTTCTCCAAACACAGCCTGGCGTACCATATTTAATACAGCCATTACATCACGGAAATAACAGGCATTCTCCAGCATGGTAACATGCGCATTTTGTTTTTCCGCTTCACGAACTACAGCCCAATGATCTTCCAGCGTAATTCCCAGTACTACTTCGGTAGCAACATATTTAATACCTGCCTGAAGACTGTCAATGATCATCGGTGTATGCCATTCCCATGGAGTAGCGATAAGTACGGCATCAATATTTTTTTGTTCCAGGAGTTTTAGATATTCATGCGTATCGCCTTTGAATATCTTTGGCATTGTCTTACCCGATTTCCTGATAATATCGGTTGCCATACCAATCATTCTGTCATCTACATCGCAGATAGCAACAACATCCACATCATTTCTGCGAAGTGCATTATCCAAATGGGCCTGGCCTCGCAACCCAACTCCTATTATCGCCAGCCTGACTTTATTTTCCGGAGATGAGGCAAAGCCCTGAAAAGGATAAAGCCCGATAGCAGCCGAAGCCAGTGCCGTATTTTTTACAAATGTTCTCCTTTCCATAAATCGTATTTAAAAGGTTGTTCAATTATTTTTTTTGTTTTTCCTTTAAATCATAAATTTACAATTCTTTTCACTATTTAAGTTAAATTAAAGGAAAACAAATAATTTTAGGTAATAAATTGTTTCAAAATATACCTGGTTCTCGCAAATGGTTAATGAAACCGCAAAAACGATTAAAGGTGAATGGACAAAAAATGATTTACAGATCAAGAAGGAAATTCATTAAGGATATATCCGGGGCGGGGTTTGCTTTGGGTATTAGTTATTATGCTGATCTGGTTTCAACAGCTAAGAAACGAATCGGCATTATAGGTCTTGATACTTCACATAGTATTGAATTTACAAAGCTGCTCAATGATCCGCTTGCCGGTACAGCATACAAGGGCTTTAAAATAGTTGCCGCTTATCCTTATGGCAGCAGGGACATAGAATCGGCCAGCAGCAGAATTCCTGCTTATACAGAAGAAGTTAAAAAAATGGGAGTGGATATTGCAGATTCCATTCCTGATCTGCTAAAGAAAACGGATGTGATACTCCTGGAAACAAATGATGGAAGATTGCATTTGGAGCAAGCCCTGCAGGTAATAAAAGCAGGCAAGCCTTTATTTATTGATAAACCAATGGCCGCTTCTTTAAAAGATGCAATGGCTATTTATGAAGCGGCGGAAGAGCACAAAGTGCCTGTGTTTTCTTCTTCCGCGTTGAGATTTATGGAAGATGTACAAAGTATTGTAAATGGGAAAATCGGGAAAATAACAGGCGCTGACGTATTCAGTCCTGCATACATTGAAAAAACACATCCCGATCTTTTCTGGTACGGCATACATGGTATCGAAACCCTTTTTACCCTGATGGGCACAGGATGTAAAAATGTAACGCGTATACATACAGAAGATACGGATATAGCAGTGGGAGTTTGGGCAGATGGCCGTATGGGTGTATTCAGGGGAATACGTTCGGGGCAAAAAGATTTTGGCGGTACCTCTTTCGGGGAAAAAGGTATTTCCCCATTTGGAAAATTTACAGGTTACCAGCCTTTATTATCACAAATCACATCCTTTTTTGAATCAGGTATAGCACCTGTAAATAAAGAAGAGACATTGGAAATACTTGCATTTATGGAAGCTGCCGATGAAAGCAAGCTTACTGGAAAAGCAGTAAGCCTCGAAGAAGTATTCCGGAAAGCAAAAGAAAAAAATTGAATTAATCCCATACACAAAGAGAGATATGCTGTTAAAAAAAGAATTATCCATCATTGCAATATTGTTGATTACAGGCATTATTGTGAATGCACAATCAAAGGCTTCGCCTGTAACAACTACTGAATTACCTGCACGTTACTTTCAACTGCTCGAATCCGGAATTGCAATTGTAGAAAAACGCATGGATGCAGAACCAGGCGCATCGCTTGCAACATTAGAGTCGCAACCCGGCTGGATACATTTTCCCAATGCGATACTGATGCCTGCGGTTTTATATACTAAAAAACATCCGGCCAATAAAAAATTTGCTGACGCAAAGATGTTAGCCTTAGCCTTGCGCATTGGCGATTTCCTGGTAGAGGAGCAAGAAAAAGGAAATTATTCCAAACGTGGCGATAGCGATTGGGACACTTATATGTGGCTGGAAGCATATCGTATCCTGGAAAATAAATTAGGAGAAGAACGCCGTTTACGCTGGAAAAAAGTTTTATTGGAAGAAATGGCATTATTAGAACCGAAGCTTGTTAAACGATTAGACTATCCCTGGTAAAACGCACCATTTATTATTACTTCACCTAATCATTATGCTATTTATGCATCTGCCTTGTTGGTAGGCGGTCATGTATTTAACAAACCTGATTGGGTGAAAATGTCAACAAGGGTATTGCATCGTTTCTGTGTGCATGAACAAACGGCAGATGGATACTGGGGTGAACATAGCCAGGCGGGGCCTACTACCGGTTACGACTACCTGACACTTACTCAAATTGCTGTGTACTGGGAATATTCCAAAGACCCCGATGCCCTTAAAGCACTGCGCCGCTCTACCGACTTCCATAAATATTTCACCTATCCGGATGGCACCCCGGTTGAAACTATTAATGACCGCAACCGTTTCTGGGGAGTTTCCATGTGGGGGCATTTTGGTTTTTCTCATTTCCCGGATGGAAGACGCTATGCTGAATTTCTGACAAGTCATTTTCCATATGCCGGGGATTTAAATTCTTATGGCGGCAATATGCAATCATTTGGCCGTATTGCCCAGGACGTACTTTACTTTCACGAAGGAAAAACAGCGCCTATACCGCAAGACAAACTCAATTATGCTCATGAAATGAAAGTGCCAGCAGGCATCCGCAAAACGGGGCCCTGGGTCACTACCTATTCAGGAATTATAGCACCTGCTGTCAGTCTCAATAATTTCTTTCTCGACCGCCAGGGAAATTTCAGTGTTTTCAATAATAAAACAGGTTTAATTATTAGTGGCGCCAATTCAAAACGGCAACCCGAACTTGCAACATTTACTGAAGTTACCGGCACAGATAGTATTCACATGCCCGTTAGCAGCAGTTTACAAATGAATGAGCAGGTTGATAAACTATCTCTTGCATACAATGTTTTTTTTGCAACGATTGAGGTTCCCAAACCATCAGCAACCCAATTAAAATTTCAAATCATATCAACATATAAATTAGAACGGGCTGTTTCGGAGCTTAACCTGCAGTTGGTATTGAAGCCCGGCGAAACAATTGAAACCGGTGCTGGCAAAAAAGTAATATTAAGCGAAAATAAAATTGACTGGAGTGATGCAGAACTGGGAGGATGGATAAAACACAATGGATGGGTAATGCAAATTCCTCCCGGAATGCATTTAAGCTGGCCTGTGTTTCCATTTAATCCTTATAAAAATAAACCGGAAACAGAATTATCGCTGGCTGTTGGCAGGCTCTTTACTCCTCTTAAAAACGAAGACCAGCAATTTCAATTTGCATTGGAAGTAAAATAAAACACAGCGAATATTGTATTGATAATTTTATTTCATTCTAATCGCTAACGATAAGCATGATGTACATTTCTCTTTAGTAGTAAAAAAATAAAAGAGAAAATTCTAATAGACTGGTAATTATTTCAACGCTGTGAAAGTTTTCCAAAGAATCGTAACGAATCACCAATATGCTTTTCCCAATAAGGCCATTCATGACCGCCGGGATTTTCTTCGTAGCCATGTTCTATTCCTGCCGATGTTAGCATTTGATGCAACTTGCGGTTATGCTCAATCAGCAAATCATCCGTACCACAATCAAACCGAAGCGGCGCAAGCTGCTCCCGGTGTTTTTGTATGGTTTCAAAAACATCTTCATCCGTTTTATTTTGCTGGCGGTAATTTTCCAGGTTTTCTTCCACAAATAATTTCATTTGCTCCAGGCTGGTAATAGCAGAATGAGCGGATATACCTTTGAATTTATTTCCATACTTAGCGCCTATCCGCAAAGCGCCAAAGCCGCCCATAGATAGGCCGCAAATAAAAACAGGTGAAGAAGAGGAAACGCCGTCAATCATTTCTTTCAATGATTCAACAACATCTTCAACAATCCATTTTTCAAAATCATAGCCACTGTGTGCCATGTAGGCTGACCCATCGCCCCATAATCCATCAGAAGGCATAGCAATAATCATTGCTGGTATTTCGCCCTGCTCAATCATTTTCATAGCCTGCAAATGCACACCGGTTCCCATTGCCCATGACCATGCGCTGCCGTAAACACCATGTAATAATATCACTACCGGCAACGCACTGTCTTTTTTAATTGCGGGTGGTACAAAAACACAAATATCTCCCCGTCCTTTCAGGTTCGGAGTCTTCACCGTAATAAAGCGAAGATTGTTTACCTCAAATCTTGGGTCTGATATTTCAATCGTTCTGAATGATGACATAAAAATTTTTAATCAAAAACGATAACTCCTTTTGCATTCCTGCCTTTCAACATATCATCAAAAGCATGGTCAAGTTCCTGCAAGCTGTATTTTTTTGTTACCATTTGCTCCAGCATCATAACACCCTCATCGTACAAACTGATTATTTTGGGGAAATCAACCTGCGGCCTGCATTGTCCATACAAGGGGTTGATATAAATTTTATCCCACTCAAATAACCGCATATCAATAGTAATTTCCTGTTCTATGCCACTTACCTGCACGGCCATGCCTGCATTTCTTACCATGGCCAGTGGAGCGGCACCCAATTCCGGAATAGCCGTACATTCAAAAGCATAATCAGCTCCCCTGCCACCGGTAATGTTCTTTACTTTCAAAGCCGCTTGCGTTAGTACTTTATCTTCTTTTTCCGCTTTAATAAAATGAGTAGCGCCAAATTGCTTTGCTATGTCTAACCGCTGTTCATTAATGTCAATTGCAATAATAGAAGATGCCCCGGATATTTTTGCTGCCTGTATCACATTCAATCCCACTCCGCCACAGCCAAGTACAACAACAGATGAGCCGGCTTTTACTTTGGCAGCATTCACAACAGAACCATAGCCTGTCGTTACCCCGCAACTGATTATAGCCGCAGCACCGAATGAAATTTTTTCCGAGCAATTCTTTACTATAGCTGAAGATTTCACCAATGCATATTCAGAAAGCGTTCCCAGGTTAAAGGAACGTTCAATTGCTGCACCATTCCATTTTGTTCCTTCCAGGTGAGCATGACCGGGAGTATAGCCATCATTACCGGCAACTACAGGTGAATTGTTTTCACATATGTTTTCATTTCCCCGCAGGCATTGAAAGCAATGACCACAAGGTGTGGCCCAGTTTAAAATAACCTTATCGCCGGGAACAACTGTCTTAACATTCTCTCCTGCTTTTATTACAACCCCGGCGCCTTCATGCCCCATCACTATTGGTTTGCCCCAGCGTAATGAATCATAATCTGTATGACAAAGCCCTGCGGCTTTCATTTTTACCAGTACTTCATCGGCTAAGGGATTTGCTATCTCTGTTTTATCAATAATAAAACCACCCTTACCGTCAGCAATTGCA
>JAEUVI010000058.1 GCA_016787105.1 Chitinophagaceae bacterium
TTGAAAGATTTGCAAAACGCTGCTAACAAAGTAGTGAAACCTGAACAAATGATTTGGATAGTAGTAGGTGATCGCAGCAAGATATCTAAAAGCATTCTCGATCTCAACCTCGGTGAAGTACATTATATAGACAGTGAAGGAAAAGAGACAAAGATGTTTTAAGGAAAATGATAGTATAAAAAAGGCGTATCCTTAGATGCGCCTTTTTTATTTTAACAGATGGTTAAACAATACCAATTGGATTTTTAATCCCCTCCGGCAGAGGGGTGGAAATATCTTGATAATAAAGGAATGACGAAAGCGGTGGGTTATAATTACGTACTCTTAATGTCTAACCGGTATAAACCTTGAAAATTTTATTGATCCGGCAATGCGAAAGCTACAATAAGACCAGCAGGTGATTCATGATTGCCTGATACGGATACAGCTACATATTGTTTGCCTTTGTATTTATAAGTGCAGGGTGTAGAAGATGCAACACCCGGTAATACTGTTTCCCATAATAACTTTCCGCTCGCTTTATCATATGCTTGCAATTTCCGGTCGCGGGATCCGCCAAGAAAGACAAGGCCTCCGGCAGTTACTATAGGCCCGGGCGATCCTGTTAAACCAGTGAATGCGGCCCCTGGTTGTTGCAGCGTGCTATCATTTCCAGCAGGCACTGTCCATTCGTATTCACCCGTATTCAGGTTTATTGCATTCAACGTACCCCATGGTGGTTTGATAGCAGGGTTACCTTTTGCATCTTTCCATTGGGCATACGCTGTTGTATTAAGATAGGTTACAGCATCCGGTGATTGTGTTTGCTCTGTTTTTACTTCAATATTAGAAAGCCTGTTTTGTTGTATCTCTGATAAATCTCTTTCTAATTGTGACGAATGTTTATCGTTTTTTTCGAAGAGAAAATCTATTATTTCTTTTTCATGACCCTTTACTACCGGTGCGAAAGCGGGCATTTTACCACTACCTTCCTTTATCCTGTTCAGTGCCTCTGCTTCAGTCATCCGTTTTTCAATTGCTATCAATGAGGGGTATTGCGGTTCATCTCCTTTCCTGTCTGGTTTATGGCAACTGGCGCAGTACGAAGTATAAATATTCTTACCTATGTCATACGATGAAAGGTTTTCTGATGCGCCTGCAGCATCTATCTTTACCAGTTTCGCGATTTCCGGTGATTCATTTGATTTCAGGTAAATAATATTTGTTTCATTATCAAATGCAGCGCCACCCCATTCAGATCCTCCGATAGTGCCGGGAAAATATAAAGTACCTTTTGTGGATGGAGGAGTAAATAATCCTTCATACCGCAAAGAATTAAAAAAAGATACCAGCGAATCGTGAGGTGCGCCCGGAAAATCAGATAAACTATCAACAGTCAGGTATTGCCGGCTATACGGTTTTGGCTTTAGCGGAAATGGTTGCGTAGGCCATGCCTGTTCGCCCGGCACATCAGATGCCGGTACATTTCGTTCTTCTATTGGGAAAAGCGGTTCACCGGTGTCGCGGTTAAATAGATAGAGGAAACCGATTTTAGATACCTGTGCTACCGCGTCAATTTTTTTGCCATCTCTTATTACAGTAACGAGGTTGGGCGGTGCCGGCAAATCATAATCCCATAAGTCATGATGAATAGTTTGGTAATACCACGCCAGCTTACCAGTGGCTGCATGTAGTGCCACTACGCAATTACCAAATAGATTTTTGCCTGGCCTATCAGCACCATAAAAATCATATGAAGGTGATCCTGTTGCGAAAAAAACTATTCCTCTTTTATCATCCACGCTCATACCGCCCCAGCTATTAGCGCCACCCGCGTACTTCCATGCATCCGGCGGCCATGTTTCATAACCGGGCTCGCCAGGTTTTGGCACTGTATGAAAAGTCCATTCCAATTTGCCGCTGCGTACATTATAAGCACGCACATAGCCGGGCTGTGCGCCGTATAATTCAGACACTTCATTTCCGATTATCAGCAGGTCTTTATATATAATACCCGGCGAGGTTGGCTTAATTGATATTTTATCCGGATCATCACGTATGCCAATATTCATACTTACCCTACCATTGTTTCCAAATGAAGTGATAAGCTTACCTGTTACCGCATTTACAGCGAAAAGATTATCGCCGCCGGTAAAAAGAATACGCTTATCGTCGCCGTCTTCCCAATAGGTAACACCGCGGAATGATCCGCCACCGGGGCCTCCATTATAAGGATCAAACGACCAGAGTTGTTTACCATCGTTGGCTTGTAACGCGTATATCCTGTGGCGCGCAGATGCCACATACATCACACCATCAATAATGATAGGGTTACATTGGCTTCCGCCTTGCCTGCGTCCTTCGGGTGCATCACCCGGATTGAAGATCCACGCTAATTGCAAATGCTGAACATTGTCTGAGTTAATTTGATTGAGTATTGAATAACTGCTGCTGGCTGCGTCTGCTTTATAAACCGACCAGGTACGTTCTTGTTTATCACAACTCATCATGCAAAAGCAGGCGGTAATACAAAGCAGTAAAGTATTATTTTTCTTGTATAAGCCAGTAACAAAATTCCGGAAACAATGCATTTAAAAAAGATATAGATGGGAAATTACACACTTATGTGCAAGATGAAATGGATGATAGCAGATGTTATCTGTGTTTAATTAAATTCTTTTATTGTGATAGTGTGGAAAAATAGTAAACCAATATGGAATAATTGAAAAAATGTTTCTCATTGGTAAATAGCCAAAATGGAAACAAAAAAAATCTTAGCAGCCGACCTGCTCGACCTGCTATTTGAAAACCGTAACAAAGATTACGGTGCTTATGAGCTACGCAAAACGTATAATAAGCGTATTAAGACAGCATTGCTTATTACTGCATCTGTTACTGTTGTTGCCCTCGGAAGTTTTTTCTTTGCGAATGGTAATAGCAGTAATGCAAACGGGCAATTCAGAGTAGATAGTTTAACACTTGAAAATTTACCACCCGAAGAAAAAAAGATAGAACCGCCACCGCCGCCACCTCCACCTATGGTTGAGCCGCCGCCTATAGAGACCACCCAGTTTACTCCGCCAAAGATTGTAGATGATAAAGATGTTGACCCCAATGAAATACCTCCGAAAATTGAAGATCTTGAAAATACACGCATTGATGTAGTGAGTCGTGCCGGCAAAGAAGATGACGGATTAGCGCCGCAGGTGGATAATAACCGACAGGTAATTGTGGAGAAAAAAGAAGACGACGATAACGAAATTGTTCAATTTGTACAAATCGAAGCATCCTTTCCCGGAGGTGATAATGCCTGGAAACGTTTTCTTGAAAAGAAATTAAACCCCAATACACCAGTTGATAACGGTGCACCTGAAGGACAATACCAGGTATGGGTTCAGTTTATCGTAGACAAAACCGGTGCAATCAGTGATGTAAAAGCTTTATCCAATCATGGATATGGAATGGAGGAAGAAGCTGTTAATGTTATCAGGAAAGGGCCGAACTGGATACCGGCTATTCAGAACGGCAGGAATGTAAAAGCCTACCGTAAACAATCAATACTATTTATTGTACAGGGTACGGAATAAAGAGTTTAAATAATAAAGCAGGTTCGTTATAAGAGAACCTGCTTTATCTGATCGGAAAATCATTTAATCTCATTTTACAATCTTCACTTCTTCATAATCATCCGGGTTTACACCATGTGATTGACTGAGGTCCTGAAGATTGGTTGTATTGTGAGTACCGATATATGTGTTGTTGTATTTGTTCATAAAATACTTTTCATAACTATTATCTACCTGAAAGGTATTTCCACTTTGATTCATGACGGTGTATTCGCCCTTAATAGCATTTACTGACTGATCGTGCATATGATCAACAGATGCCTGCTGGTTTTGCCAGCTTTGAAAATTACTATCGATCATTTGCTGGTTATTTGCCCACATCTGGTTATGTGCATTGAATGAATTCTGCATCGTCTGCATATTCATGTTATGGTTCTGGTTCATCACATTCCAATTCATCAACTGGTTTTGATGATTCATCTGCATGTTTGACATCGTTTGCTGATGTATCATTTGTTGCTGTTGGTTCCAGGCCGGGTTTACTTTACAGGATTGCAGCATTGTAATCAGCAACGGATTGTACTGCTCAGGTTTTTCGGCTGCAATAATACCGCATACTTCCGCCGTCCATACCACTCCCATATCAATAGTAGCCCCGTTGATAAGCGCCTGGCAGGTTTTGCTTTCATACATAAATTCAAAAAATATCCGCACATCAGTAACAGTTGCCTGTCTGCCGCTTTTTGTATTCATTTCATAATATACTTGTCCAAAATCCTGCGCCCGTTCCATCCTGTGCATTTTGAAACCAGGCAATTGACCGAATTTTTGCTGCAGGTAGTATTGAAAAAACTGATCAGCAGGTGTAAAATAAGCTACCTGCAGCATCGGGTTCATATTCATCATTGGGTTGCTGTGATCGATCATCGGGTTGGGTGGCATAAAGCCGGGCATGTAGGGGTCGCCTATGGACAAGGTAACAGCTCCATCCGGGCTGGTAGCTGCCACAATGGTGCGGGGCGTATTGTGAATCCGCGACAGGTAAACTTCATTTTTCCAACCTTCAGGCACATTTACAGTAAATGATTGTTCAACAGGATCCACGGCATTGATAAGTTTTATATTGTCCATAATAACCAGCTTTAGTATTAAATGAAGATGAATGGATATAAACTAATAAGGAATTTATTAAAAAATAAGAAAACTGTACGGGTGTGAGAAAAATTAATTTTCATGAACATGATGGAACGGAAAAGACAAGAATACGTAAACTCCTTCATTTCATTAGAAAAGCAAGGAAAATTAATTCCAAATAAATTAGTTCCGTATTGCTAAAATAGTTAGTTTTGAATGTGAATTACTTTTTTAAACGAGCACTACGAAAAATTTAACTTTGAAACATGGCAAAAGAAAAATCCACCGAAATTACCGGTACTAACAGCGAAAAACTGAAAGCATTGAAACTGACAATGGACAAAATCGAAAAGGATTTTGGCAAAGGCAGTGTAATGTTAATGAATGAAAGATCGGATGTAGAACAGGGAG
>JAEUVI010000075.1 GCA_016787105.1 Chitinophagaceae bacterium
AAGGAAGAAAAAAAGTGCGTGTTTGGAACGAAGGCGATATCATCAGGCTGGAACTGAAAAGTGGCGGCATTCCTGAAGCAAGAATATTATTACTGCGAAATGATTCCATCTTTCTTACCGGTGATCTTGTTTTCAGAACGACAGATGTAAAACGTGTATTAATAAGAAGAAAAACCAAAAAACCATTTCCCATCAATGCTGAACAGGCTGCATGGATTGCAGGTGGAGTAGCGCTTAGTACTGTTGGCCTCCGTGTCGCGAAATGGGAAACCAATACAGGTAAAGCGTTATTGTACTCTTCTGTTATCGGCTTCGGGCCAATATTGATTACTGCATTGGTTAATCAGATTAATTTCAGGCGAAAAGATTATTTAATCGGAAAAAAATTCCGCCTGCAGGTATTGGATTTTTATATACCGCAACAACTACCTGCCAACAAAGCGTTTTAGAAATTCACACCCGCCGGTAATTGTGGGCAACCTGCACTATGATTTATTGGTGATATTGAATAATATTGCAGCCTTGTATGAATACCAAAGGACTTATTCCACGATTATGGAGAAAGATTAAACGCATCCTGCTGATTCTTTTCATCGCACAGTTTGTGTATATCATCCTGCTCCGCTGGATAAATCCGCCAATCACTATAACGCAATTGGTAAGCTGGGTATCGGGCCATGGATTAAAAAGAGATTACGTAAGCAGGAAAAATATGTCACCTGCGGCGAAACTCGCCATCATTGCCGCAGAAGATCAGTTATTCCCTGATCACAATGGTTTTGATTTCAAGTCTATCGAAAAAGCGATGAAGCATAACCAGAAAAGCAAATCGCTGCGTGGCGCCAGCACCATCAGTCAGCAGGTAGCAAAAAATGTTTTTCTATGGCAGGGACGTAGCTGGATACGCAAAGGGCTGGAAGTGTATTTCACTTTTATGATCGAATTGCTGTGGAATAAAAAAAGAATACTGCAGATGTACATGAACGTAGCGCAGATGGGCGATGGTGTGTATGGTATAGAAGCAGCTGCGCAAAAGTATTTTAAAAAGCCTGCTTCAGATTTAACTCGACAGGAAGCAGCGATGATTGCAGCTTGTTTGCCCAACCCTGTCCGCTATACAATAAAACCTGTTTCTACTTATGTTCGCTACCGCGCAGGGTGGATTATGCGGCAGATGAATAACCTGGATCAGGATGCAGATATAGTGGCTATTGTTTATGAGAAGTGAATATATGCACCTGCATTTTTTCCATCATTAGTTAGTGCCCGGCTTTACGGGAAGACTTTTTGCCATCAGCACAAATTAATCATTCACTATTCAGCATTCACAAGCTTATCTACTGCAAGTATCGCTTTGTCCAATCTCTGTTCATAATTTCCACTTATATCCACCCACGGCGTTGATTGATTAATCATAATATCCTTATAAATATGATATAGCTTCAGCCGGTTTTCCAAATCAGGATATTCCCGCAACTCATCTTTTACCCATGGCAAGTCCACATTGCATAAAAGATACAAATCGTACTTGCGCTCTACAATCTGATCTAAAATAAAACGGTGACAATTACCAAACACAAACTCGCACCATACTTTCATTACGTACATATCGGTGTCAATGAAGAGAAGGGAGTGGGGAGCGCAGCGTGGGGAGTCGGGAGTAAGGAGTGCAGAGCCAGGAACCTCTACTCCTGCCTCCTGACTAATGACTCCGGATTCCTGACTCCTGACCCTTGACTCATATTCTTCCTCCAACGTCAATTGCCCCTTTGCTATCGTAAGTAAATCGTCAAAACTATAATCCGTACCATTTTTCAGCAGGTATTCGCGGGCATACTCCGGGCACCAAAGCGTATTGTAATGCTTTGACAGTTGCTCACAAAGCGTGCTTTTGCCGGTACTTTCGGGACCGATAATGACTATTTTTTTCATTGCTGCACAAAGATTATTATTCAAAGCCAATCGTTCAAATACAAGCCCATATACTTTTATAAATCCTTTTATCTTCGATGTTCAAATCAGCTTCATATGAAAAAGATAGTCTTGTTTTCATTAATAAGTTTGTGTTTCAGTACAATATTTGCGCAGCAAAAGCCCAATATTGTTTTTATTCTCGCCGACGACCTAGGTTATAGTGAACTTGGTTGCTACGGTCAGCAATTAATCAAAACACCAAACCTGGATAAGCTGTCGAAAGAAGGAATGCGTTTTACACAGTTTTACTCCAATACACTTTGTGCTGCCACACGCTGCTCCTTTGTTACCGGACTCGATGGTGCGCATGCACAGGTACGTGATAATTTTGAGCTTGGCGGCTTTGCAGATGAAGAAGAAAAAGGACAGTATCCGTTGGCTGAAAATACTGTGACTATCGCAAGAGAATTGCGCAAAGTTGGTTACAAAACCGCACTCACCGGTAAATGGGGGCTCGGCGGCCCCGGCAGTACAGGTATTCCCAACAAACAAGGATTTGATTTTTTTTATGGGTACCTCGATCAAAAACAAGCACACAACTACTATCCATCTCATTTATGGAGAAATGAAAAAGCGGAATGGCTGCAGGAGTATTTTTCACCACACCAGCGTTTTACAAACGACACAACTGCTAATCCCTACGACAAATACAAAGGAAAAATATATGCTCCTGATACGATAACGAGTGAAGCCATGAAGTTTATTACTGCTAATAAAAAAGATCCTTTCTTCTTATACCTCGCTTATACACTGCCCCACCTGGCACTGCAGGTACCAGACGCTGAACTGAAGCAATATGAAGGCATGTTTGATGAAAAACCATACAATGGCGACAAAGGTTATTTACCACATCCAAAACCTGTAAGCGCATATGCAGCCATGATATCGCTATTGGATAAATATGTTGGCAAAATAATAAGCTGCCTTGAAGAAAACGGGATACGTGATAATACATTAATTATTTTTTGCAGCGACAATGGGGCCACAGTACCCGGAACCGGTGGCGCAGCTACAGGTTTCTTTAAAAGCAATGGAGATCTTCGTGGATATAAAGGCTCGTTATACGAAGGTGGTATCAGGGAGCCTTTTATTGCTAACTGGAAGTCTGTTATCAAACCCGGTACTACCAATAACCGTGTATGTTCCATCTGGGATATGTTTGCCAGTTTCAGTGAAATTGCAGGAGTAAAAAAAGCATCTCCTACAAATGGAATTTCGCTACTGCCGGTATTTAAAGGAAATAAAACAAAAGAACATGACTATTTGTATTGGGAAGTACACAGCTACGATAATGGCGCACAGGCGGTTCGCTGGAAAAACTGGAAAGCAATCAGGAAGAACCTCAACTCAGGAACCGGCACACACATAGAACTATATGATTTAGCTGCTGATTCAGCAGAAAAGAATGATTTATCCTCCCAATACCCCGAAATAGTGTTGAAGATGAAGAAGCTGATGGATAAAAGAGAGCCGGCAGTTTTAAAAGAATGGAATTTTCAGCAGGCACTGAAGTAAAATTAAAACACCTACGTCTTCTGGTAAAAGCAATTTCCCGATGACGACAGAGCTGATGGCCCAGCAAAATATAATACAGGCGATACAGGACTATGGCAGGCAGTTATTTGGGTTTATCCGAAGCCGGGTAAAAACAAATGAGGATGCAGAAGATATTCTGCAGGATGTGTGGTACCAGTTTAGCAACCAGCCGGAGCGTGAAGCCATTGAAAGTGTAAGCGGCTGGCTGTACCGGGTAGCGAGAAATAAAATAACAGACCGCTACCGTAAAAAGAAAAATGAATCGCTGGAAGATTTTAGTTTTTACAGTGAAGACGGCGATTTGAATTTTCGCGAAATACTACTGGCTGATAACAGCAATAATCCTGAAACGGAACACCTGCGGCAACTTTTCTGGGAAGAACTCTTTGCCGCACTGGAAGAATTGCCCGAAAACCAGCGCAGCGTATTTATAAGAAATGAAATGGAAGATATGACGCTGCAGGAAATTGCCGATGCGGATGGCGAAAAATTAAAAACGATTATTTCCCGAAAGCGGTATGCAGTACTGCACCTGCGCAAGCGGCTTGAAACATTATACAACGATATTGTCAACTATTAAATACAATACAATGCACTACAATAAAAAGAAAAAGTTTTTCATCTTCGTTCCGTTCCTCATCATAGCAGCCATACTGCTGTTTGGCTGGGTAGTGATGCTACTGTGGAATGCAATACTTCCGTCTGCGTTACATGCAGGCATATTAACGTATCCCCAGGCAATCGGCCTGCTTGTTCTATGCCGCATACTATTTGGTGGCTTTGGCGGTAAGCGGGGCGGTGGTCCGGGTTTTAAACAAGGTATGTACTGGAAAGAAAAATGGAGTGGTATGAGCGATGAGGAAAAAGCAAAGTTTAAAGAACAATGGCGCATGCGTTGCGGAAGGCCAGCACCGGCAGAGAAGAAAGAAGAATAAATATTTCTTTATAAAAATTATAGGACCCGCCTGAAAAGTATCAGGCGGGTTTTTTATGAACATAACTATGGAAACCTTCTTTGATTTCATCAAAGTGTTGTGCGAAAATTAATCTTCATTATTCTGATAGTTATTGTTGCTGTGTATATTTTCCTTGTTGCCGCTATTGATGATGATATACGGTGGTTTCAGAATTTTAATAAAAGTATACGGGATAACAGCATTAGAAATAATTCTACTGACTCATCGTTTAAACAGCCTTAAATCGCTACCTCCTCTTATCCGTCAGCGCATTCATCAATGCCAATGTAGTTTAGTTACCCGCATTAACATCAATAAACTGGTTTTCATCTATGATAAAAGTTGGCTGTTAAAACCTGGAATTGCAGCAACATGATTTGTATCAATCATGCAGTAAAAAAACATTTACCGGTAAGTATATATACTATATGCACGATACATACCGCCAGCTATATTTGTTCACGAAGTTGGTTGATATATAATCAATCATAATACCCGATACTATAGCCCGTTTTTACTGTTACCCTTTAGAAAACTAAAAATCCAATATCAATCAACTTCATTTTTTCTTTTCTTCTTCCATTTTGTTTTCCAACAAAAAATGTTTGAATCCAACTGTAATGCTACTATGTGGCTAACGTTGCGTCGCACTCTTGTGCTGTTGGAGATACTATTCAAAAATTTCTTTCACCTCCTAAAGAAATCATTATGAATTTTTAGGTGCTCTTTCGATGGCAAAAACTTATCTGGAAGATTTATTTGCATACCATCCACTTTTAAGAAATAACTATCAATAGTTTTTGCCAAGTCTTTAGCCTTAAATTTTGAAGAAACCTTAATAGTATAATCTTTAGCCAATATTGTAATAAGCCCTTTATCAAATGCCCTATCGTGAAGTGCATTCAAACAAATCCCATTTGTTGGGTTCAACC
>JAEUVI010000082.1 GCA_016787105.1 Chitinophagaceae bacterium
GTCTTGCCTGAAAAGGGTTTCAGCGACATGATTTTTTTTTAAAAAAAATATATTTGAAAGTGCAAAAAAAGAGCTTGACCAAACAAGTGAAAATATTGAGTTTAGATTCGGAAAGGCTACTTCAAATTAGAAAATATTTTCAAGTAAAGAGCCGAATCCCCTTTTTTTAGACTCCGCACGTATAACATCCACACTTTTTCTTGTGTATAGAGTTTTCTAATTGTAAGGCAATTCTTACTACCACCAATTATTTATATGAATCCAAGCCCTAAGAACCATTTTTTTATTTTGATCTTTATTTTGCTCGGAGTTATTTCCAATGCGCAAACAAGTGGCTTTAGTGGTACAGGCGCCAATATAGATGTTGTATACCATCGTTGTAACTGGCGTATCAATCCAGATTCTGTAGTTGCCAGGGCGATAAAGGGATCTGTTACAACATATTTTGTTACTAAAGCTGCAGGTGTAAAAATCATAACTTTTGACTTGCGTAAGTCAGCGTTTGATAACCCCAACCTTTCTGTTAGTTACCATGGCAGCCCGGTCACTTTTTCATTTCCTTCATCAGGAGCAGTAAATATTTTATCTATCGACCTGGGTGCAACATTGCCCATTAACACACTTGACTCCGTAACTATTTTTTATGGCGGTAGTGCACCTGCAGTGAGCGGCGCAGCGCAGGGCTATCAGGTGTCTTATGATGCTACCAGTTCGCAGAATTATATTAACTCCTTATCAGAATCATATGAAGATAGGGACTGGTGGCCGTGCAAAGCAGACATGCAGGATAAAATCGACTCTATGGACATCATTGTAAGTGTGCCATGGACTGGCGCTGATACATTTTGGGTAGCGACCAATGGAAAACTTACCGATTCTTTAATTAATGGCAGCAGTCGTGAATTTACGTCCAAAACACGTTATCCAATTGCCTCATACCTCGTAGCTGTAACTGTTGCCCGCTATAATAGATATTATACTTCTGTAAATATTGGAGGAACAAATACACAGGTTGCATATTATCTTATCCGTGGAAAAACTGCAGCTACTTATAATAGTATCATCAATGAGATGGATAAGATGAACCAGGTATTGACTGTGTTTAACAACAAGTATGGGGACTACGGATTTAAAAATGAAAAGCATGGATTTTATGAAGGTCTTGAAGGTGCTTGTGGTATGGAGCACCAGACTTTTTCGGGCATAGCTACGGATTGCATTGGCAGTCTAAGCGTGCTGGCTCATGAATTAGCACATCAATGGTTTGGAGATAAAGTAAGTTTCGCTACATGGAATGACGTGTGGCTGGCAGAAGGATTTGCAACATATAGCGAAACACTGGCTGCTGAAACGGTTCCAGCATTAGGGCTTGATCCGGTTTCTATGCGTTCTGCAATAAAGTCGACTGCGTTAGCTACATCTACAACGCCGATAAGGCTTTCAGCTGCAAGTATTGTGAATTCTAACGCTATATGGTCGAATGCAAATGATAATGCCATGTATGAGCGGGGAGCTATGGTATTATCAATGCTTAGGGCATTGGTGGGTGATACAAAGTTTTTTCAGGCACTTCAGAATTATCAATCAGATCCGTTACTTGCGTACAAATCTGCAACAACAACAGATTTGAAAAATCATTTCGAGGCAGTTACCGGATGGGATATGAATCCATTCTTCAATGATTGGGTAAATGGCACAGGCAATCCAGATTATAGTTCTGGCAATTCAATTAATTGGGGATATAATTCGGGAACTAAAACATTTAATGTACAGGTAGTAGGCCAATCCCGTAGTTCAGGATCAACAGTAGGTTATTTTCATACACCTATAGTATTGAGGTTGCAGGGATCACTGGCTGCACAGGATACTACAATTGTTATTTACGATCAGAACGGTGTGCTATCGTATGGCGGCAATGGTATAAGCGGCAATATTACAGGAGGCATTATCCCATTTACAGTTTCATTCAAACCTGTTACAGTAACTTTTGATCCCTTCGACCAGGTGATAGCAACTGGCGCCACTAATAACCTTGTTTCGCTGCCCGTTAAGATTATTGATTTTGCATTAACACAAGACGATTTTAATAATATTTTAAAATTGACGCTGAGTGATGAGGATAAAGATTTGCAGAGAGTAGAACTTCAAAAAAGTACTGATGGTATTTCTTTCAAAGCCGGAGTTGAAATGACAAAATCAACCAACGCAGGCCCGGTAAAAAATTTTATTTATACAGACAACGATCCTTCTTATCCAATAGCATTTTATCGTGCAAGAGTCATAGGGAGTGATGGCAACGAACAGTTCAGTAAAATAATAAAAGCCATAGCAAGACAAACAGGACGCGGTGAAATATTTCCAAATCCTGCAAACGATAAAATAATAATACACTGGACTAATGCCAGGGAATCTAAGAAAACTGAAATAAGCATCATAGATATTAACGGTCAGTTGATATGGCAAAAAACAGTTGGAGGCAATTCACTTTCTGTCAATACATCTGCTATACCTGCCGGATTATATTCGGTACAGTTGAAACAGGAAGGAGTTATTGTACAGATGAGCAAACTGGTTCTAAGGAGGTGACATTTCAAAATCTGTAAATTTTAATAATGAAAAACTATTTTTACTACTTACTTCTTTTTTCGATGTTGACTTGCCTGGATGCAAGTTCGCAAACCGCAACTTCAAGCTACCCGCTGGCAGTAGGAGACAATTCAGGCTGTGGGTCAGGTACAGACCAAATACATTACTACAATTATAATGGTTTGACCAATACGTTGTCGAATGCATCTGGTGGATTGGTAGACCCCTGTATACCACAATTGCGAATAGGGTTACCTGTAAATGGACCACAGTACTTTACTTACTATACGGCCAGTATAACATTCAATCCTAAGGATCATAAAATTTATTATTTCTGGACAGCCTATTCGGCCCCACTTGCAGTGGGTGGGGAACCTACTACTTATGTGTGGAGCTGGCCGGCAGGTACATGTCCAGGTACAGCAGCCAATAAGCTGGATACCGTCCGTTCAATCCAGGCAGATATTCTTGGTGTAGCATTTGATAATAATGGGAATGGCTACAGCATTGATTTTACTACTACTTTTCCATACAAGATTATGATTCGCTCAATCGATATGAGTACAGGAGTAATGGGCGCTGCGGATACGCTTGCATTAACTGGCGGCGCAACAATTTATGTGACGGGATCGGGCGATGTTGCGATGTCGCCATCCGGGCAAATGTTTTTTGTGGTGGATAACAAATTATTTACACCTAACTATAAGGCGTATACCGGTACCGGCGCTAATCTTACCTGTACATATATTGATACTGTAAAAACAACCAATAGTTTTGTGGGATTAACGTATGCAGAAGGCGAAACAATCGCTGCATATTCTGGCGGTGGCTGTCCTTTTGAAGAGATAGTTCCGCTTACCGGGGCTAATAACCCGATTACAAAATCAGGACCGGTGTATTTTGCTGCTGATTTTGCGTCAATTATATCAGGGATAGGAACTTCGAAAAAAATATCGGCGACTGTAGCCACAGCTTTTCCAAATACTTTTGATGTCACTTATGATATTTATGTTCAGAATTATGGTAACGTAGATGTTACCAATGTGCAGGTGAAAGAAGATCTTTCACAAATAAACGGTGCTTTAAATGCAAGTCTTATTTCTGCTACACTTATAGGAGCGCCTCCATCCATAACAATTAATCCAGCATATGATGGTACAACGGTTACCGATCTGCTTAATGGAACAGGTACGCTGCCCAACTATCCTGTAAGCAACAATAATTTTACCATTCGTGTAGTGTGCCGCCTCTCGAATATTATGCCATATACTATTTACAATAACAATGCAATTGCTACAGCTATTGGCTTCAATGGAATTGCATTGCGTGATACATCAACCGATGGCAGCAACCCGGACTTGAATACCAATGATAAGCCAGACGATCCGGGTGAAAGTCAGCCTACTCCCTTATTAACGGCAATTGTTGCGCAGAATACACCCTGCTCTGCTCTTAAAGATGTTTTATATAAGCAAACCTTTGGCACGGGTACAACAATGACAACAACTATTCCAGTACCATCCCTGCCTCTTGGCAAAACAGGTCCAGGTAATACACAATATACTGGAACAACTACTGCTTCCCTTGGAATTGATCATTATACGATTAGTAATAATGCTTCAAATGGCGATCCTGCAAGATGGATAAGCCTTACAGATCACACAGGCGATCCGAATGGTCAAATGTTGCTGGTAAATGCAGATGCCACTGATAATGTCATATACCGGGATACAGTATCAGTTGTATGTCCGTTGCAGCAATATTCATTGTTCTTTTTTGGATCTTTCCCGGGTAATTCCAGTTATCAAACTATTTGCAATGGATTTGGAGGCTTTAAGTATCCTAAGGTACTATTGCGGGTTAGGGACAGATTTTCCGGATTAACTATAACACAACTTTCTACTGCAAGCATTACTAGTGGTGCGTGGACGCAATACGGTATGAAATTTATTATGCCGAATGGAGTATCATCTGTAATACTCGAATTGATTAATGATGGTGAAGGTGGTTGCGGTAATGATATAGCGATTGATGATATTCAGTTCGGCACCTGCGATGCATTACCAACTGTTTCTTTATCTGCAACTACATCTGGATGTATGGGAGGTACTACCACTTTTTCTTCTACTATGGCAGACGCAAGCTCCATATTTGGTACGGTAGATTATCAATGGCAGGTAAGTACTGATAGTATAACATGGGCAAATATTCCGTTGGCTACCGGGAGTACATATTCTATCGCATCAACTACTGCTACCGATGTAAATAAATATTACCGTGTAATTGTAGCAGCCTCGGGCAATATCGGCAGCACAAATTGTCAATATATTTCACCCGGTTATTTTCTTGCGGCTAAAACATCGTCAACAGCACCAACTGCAATTGTAAAGAATAAAGCGCTTGCCTGCCCGGGTGATGCCATTACATTAAAGGCAAATGACGGTACACTGGGTACGAATGCCAACTATTTTTGGTACACAGGTAGCTGTGGCGGCACACTGATTGGCACCGGGCAGACTGTTACTGTTTCACCCACAGTGGCCACAACATATTATGTTCGTATCGAGGGAGATTGCAATACTACTTCCTGTGTGTCCCTCAACGTTACATTCAGTTGCGATATAGATATAGATAAAGACGGAATCACCAATGCTGCGGAGAGTGGGGGCGTTGATCCGCAATACGACGATGATTTTGATGGACTGGAAAATTACCGCGACGCAGACTATCCTGGTTTTATCGATAGCAATAGTGATGGAGTGAATGATAATTTTGATGCTGATCTTGACGGTAAGCCAAACTATCTTGATAAGGATAGTGATAACGATGGCATACCCGATGTTGTAGAAGCAGGTGGTGTGGATACCGATGGTGATGGCGCTATTGATAATTATACTGATACTGATAACGATGGTTTGTCACAGAATGTAGATGGAAATAATACAGGTGCTACTGGTTCAGGTGTTGGTCTTGGTCTGCCTGATTTGGATGGTGATGGCATACCGAATTACATAGACCTGGATAGTGATAATGATGGCATACCGGATGTAATAGAAGTATATGGAGCTGATACAAACAATGATGGTAAAATAGATGGTTACACTGATACAAACTCAAATGGTTTTTCAGATAATGCAGAAGGAGCAACCAATGGGTTATTAAAAACAGGAGCAGACAGTAATGGCGATGGCAGGGCGGATAGTTATCCGGATAAAAATATGGATGCTGATGGCAGGGCCAATCCATATGATCTTGACAGCGACGGTGACGGGATAACAGATGTAAAGGAAGCCGGATTTACTGACGCGGACAACAATGGTAGAATAGATGGTGCGCTTAATAGCAAAGGTTGGAGTAGTTCAGTTGCCGCAATAGGAGCATTGTCTTTACCAAATACGGATACATGGGGACGTGCCAATGCCTACGATATTGATTCGGATGATGATGGTATACCTGATAACATTGAGGGGCTACCAACACTCGCATACTTATTGCCATCTGGTACGGATACAGACAATGATGGCATAGATAATAACTATGATAACTTTTCAGGCTTTGGCGGCAATGGCATACCGCCTGTAGATACAGATGGGGATTCAATACCTGATTACCTTTACAGTGATACAGATGCTGATGGCCTGAGCGATTTACTCGAAGGAAATGATCTCAATCTTAATGGGAAACCGGATGATGGAGTGGCCCTCACATTTATGGATACAGACGGTGATGGTCTCGATAATTTTTTTGATAACAATAATTCTACTGCGGAAGTAACATCACGGTATATGGGTAATGGAGGTACAACGAATGGTGATCTTACTCCAGGTTCCATTACTACTGTTCAACGAACTCCGGGAATCGGATGTGCTTCAGAAAGGGACTGGCGTTGTACGAGCTTTATCCTTAGCTGCGATATCACAACGTTTACAGCAGTATTAAAAGGAACAGACGTAAAATTAGGCTGGTCATTACTGTGCAGGCAGGAGGTGGAGTACTTTACAATAGAACGTAGTGTTGATAAATCAACTTATAGTACAATCTCAACATTTGAGAGTAAACCTCTTCTCAATGAAAGCACAGCATATGCAACCACGGATAATATAGAAAGTATTACAGCACCGGTAATTTATTACCGTTTGAGAACAGTAGCTAAGAACGGGAAGGTTTCTTACAGTAATGTTATATCCGTTCGTCCGAAAAATGATTTAGCAAATACTGTGCTAATAGCACCCAATCCGGTTCATGGTGAATTGAAAGTGTTGGTCAATACATCGGCGCGGGCCGAAGGCGAATTTCAAATTATTGATATGAATGGGAAAGTGATAATAAATTTCAACACGAGACTTGTAAAAGGGCAGAATACATATCAACGCAGAAATTCAATGTATTGAAATAGTTAGCTGCTATTAATTTATACAGATTTATTTTCCATAACATCCCCTTGCAACTTCTGCAAGGGGATTCTTTTTAATTAGTAGGCAAACGTAATTTCATGCAGCAATTTTTCAGTATATCCAGCTGTTTTTTACCATTTGAATCTTGGTATTTATGCTCATATACAGATGGCGATTGATTTATATTTTGTGCGCAAATCCGGACCCGATGAAAAAGCCATTATTTTGCCTGATTACAGGATTTGTCATATCCTTTACAGCCTACTCGCAGACAACCATACAAGGTAGCAGGATGAATGAAATATTTAAAGAATCTATTTTATATGGAACTGAAATAGCAGACCCGCAAAACCCACCTGCGCCTTTACCCACTAATCTTAATAATCCCTGGGAAATAACATACGGTGCTGATGGCTTTTTGTGGATAACCGAAGCAAAAGGATATAAGGTAAGGAGAATGAATCCTGCAACAGGTGCAATAACAACAGTACTTGATTTGGCTCCTTCTGCATCAGGATATTTAACAGCGGGTGAACACACGGTTTATAATAGAGAAAACTGGACGAATAGCGGCAGTGCACCATGGCCGCAAGGGGGTATGATGGGGTTAGCATTGCATCCCGATTTTATGAATGCAACTACTCCAAAGAAATATGTATACATAGGATATGTGCATGATCAAGGCGTTATAAACGTTGCTCCGAATCGTGACGGACAGTTTTATACAAATTACCTTGTTCGCTTTACCTACAACACAGGTACGGGCAAGCTCGAATCTCCTGTTACCATTTGCGATACTTTGCCAGGCAGCAAGGATCATAATTCCGGAAGAATAATAATAGCACCGGTTGGCGGGATTAATTATCTTTTTTATTCATCCGGTGATATGGGTGCAGGCCAGTTTGAAAACCGCACCAGGCCGGAGCGGGCACAGCTGACCGGTTCCTACGAAGGAAAAATATTACGGTTCAACCTGGAGCCGGATGGAGATGTATCCACGCCAGCAGTTAACCGTTTGAACCCATGGATACCTAACAACAATCCTTTTAATGCAACTACACAAAGTGCCGTATATACTAAAGGTGTAAGAAATGACCAGGGCTTTGCATACGATCCTCTTAATGATATATTGTACGGGTGCGAACACGGCCCCTTCAGTGATGATGAAGTAAATATTATTGAAGCAGGAAAAAATTACGGTCACCCGTTGGTGATGGGATTTAATGATGGCAATTATAATAATGCAAAAGCGGGCTCTTCATCTGGTAGTTTGCCTTTTATAAACTCAGAAGCCGCGGAAGCAGCTGCGATAGGCGCTGCCAATTTCCGGGAAGCAATTTTTTCTTTTTACCCTGCAAGCAACAGCAATATCCTGAGTATTTATAATAGTACATCCGGAGATCCGGGTGGCAATAATTTGTGGAATTCTGTAGCCCCTTCAGGAATGGATATTTATACTTCATCATTTATTCCGGGATGGAAAAATTCGTTGCTGCTGGCATCATTGAAAAAAGGAAAGTTATTTCGTTTGAAATTATCCGCAGATGGAACGGGTATTGATCCTACGCCTGTGGGAAGCCCTTCAACAAATGATACTGTTGGAGTGTTTTTTTCGCAAAACCGTTTCCGTGATTTGGCTTTTTCGCCAGATGGCAGAACTGTTTTTACAGCTATTGACAGAGACGGATCTACATCAGGCCCTTCCCAGGTAAATCCTATCGTAAGCAAATGCCCGGGCTGTATAAAGAAATATGAATTTCTTGGCTATGCAGATAATGCCGGTGTAAGTACCATACCGGCAGGAATACCCGTGGCGCAGGGTTTAGCAAATACATGTGTGAGCGGAACGGCAGTAACAATTAATAGCGATAATGATAGCTATTGGGTACCCATTACAGATCCGGATGGCAATATCGTTGCCGAAATAAATGCAAATAATCAGCAATTAGGATTGATTACTTCTTCATTTTATACAAATGCTGGGGCTATACGATCAGCGGGTTCGGTAAGATATGCGAACAGGAGTATAACTATTACTCCGGCTAATCAGCCTTCATCTCCTGTTGGAATACGCTTATATATTTCTGCAAGTGATTTTAATACGCTTGATGCCGACCCTAATAGCGGTATCACTACAAAAGATGACTTGAAAATTTTAAAGAACAACGATGCATCCTGTAATAGTTCTGGTATCAACGCGGCTACAACGCTTATTGCCACAACTGTGACGGCACATGGTAGCGGATATGTACTCCAGGGCAGCATCAATTCTTTTTCCACGTTTTTCTTTGCTGCCACTAATATTACACTACCTGTTACGCTACTTTCATTCACCGCATCTTTACAGGGAAATACTGTGACGTTGCAATGGAAAACAGGGAACGAATTAAATACTTCCCATTTTTTAATAGAAAGAAGTACAGATGGAAAAAACTTTGAACAAGTATCATCGGTACAAGCAACAGGAAAACCTTCAGCTATTTATACATTTGCAGATAACGATCTAGTAAATCTGTCAGCTGGCATGCTGTATTACCGGTTAAAAATAGTTGATAACAACGATGCTTATGCTTATTCGGATATTGTATCTGTAACGATGCCTTATATAACCGGTAGGGTTGCTGTATATCCAAACCCTTTTGCGGATGAAATGAACGTTGCGATAGCGGTACAAAAGGATCAGTATATTCAATGGAAGCTGGTTGATAATAATGGACGTATAGTACTGCAAAATAGAGAGACAGTAAAAAAAGGCAATAATATCCTGCATGTAAAGACCCAGA
>JAEUVI010000089.1 GCA_016787105.1 Chitinophagaceae bacterium
TGATCCAAAATATAGACCTATTTTCATTAATTAATTGAATATCAATAGTTTAATTTGACAAATATGTTTTCCGCTTCATTTATTCGCAAACTCAGCCTATACCCTGCAACAGATACAGAAATAGGATCTCCTAATGGCGCAATTTGTTCGAGCAGGATAGTTTCTCCAGGCACACAGCCCATTTCCATCAGTTTGATATAAATATCACTATCCCGAAATTCGCAGATGATTCCCCGGTCTCCAGGTCTCAATTCAGATAACTTAAGAATGTTCTCTTCCATATTTCAACAAATCTACTCTTGCTACTAATTAAATGTTTACGAATTTTGAAATTATGCCGATACAAGCAGATAAGGTCATAAAATTCTTCTTTTTATCTAATACTATAACATTAAAAGATCGCAAGAAGTTAAAATACTTCCTGATAAATCTTTTACGCAGGGAAGGCAAAAAGCCTGCTTCGCTAAACTTCATTTTCTGTTCCGATAAGTACCTGCTTGATATAAATAAGAAATACCTGAATCACGACTATTATACAGACATTATCACTTTCGATCTTTCCTCTGAATCAAAATTAGTTGAGGCGGAAATCTACATAAGTATGGACAGGATCAGGGATAATGCAAAAAGCCTTAACACTACCATAAAGAAAGAGATTCTTCGGGTTATGTTTCATGGGCTCCTTCACCTTTGTGGTTATGGGGACAAAAGCAGTAAGGAAAAGAAACTAATGCGGGAGAAAGAAGATTACTATTTGAATAGCTATTTAAACCAAGGTTCCACGTGACACATTTCATCCTAAAACAGCTCCATGGTTTCCCGTGGAACGCTTGTTTAGCAATATGATTCTGTTAATTGTACCTTTGCCCCCTTATGTTTCCTGAATACGATGTAATTGTAGTAGGTGCTGGCCACGCAGGTTGCGAAGCGGCAGCAGCAGCGGCAAATCTTGGCTCAAAAGTTCTGTTGGTAACGATGAACATGCAGACAATTGCTCAAATGAGCTGCAATCCTGCTATGGGAGGAATTGCCAAAGGCCAGATTGTGCGGGAAATAGACGCAATGGGAGGATATTCTGGAATTGTGACTGATTTATCCATGATTCAATTCCGCATGCTGAACAGGTCGAAAGGACCAGCCATGTGGAGTCCAAGAGCGCAAAGCGACCGCATGCTTTTCGCAGCAAAATGGAGGGAAATGCTGGAAAACACGCCCAATGTTGATTTCTACCAGGATATGGTGAAGGGCTTGCTAATAAAAGATACTCGTGTTGCTGGAGTCATTACAGGATTGGGGCACGAAATAAAATCAAAAGCCGTAGTGCTTACAAATGGTACTTTTTTGAACGGGGTGATTCATATTGGTGAGAAAAATTTTGGTGGGGGAAGGGTAGCAGAGAAGGCGGCGACTGGAATTACAGAGCAATTAGTTTCCCTTGGCTTCGAGAGTGATAGGCTAAAAACCGGTACCCCTCCACGTATCGATGGGCGAAGTCTTGACTACAGCAAAATGGAAGAACAACCCGGTGACGAAGAAGTAACAGGATTTTCCTATACCGATACTCCAAAACTTACCAGGCAACGAAGCTGCTGGATTACGTATACCAATTCAAAGGTTCATGAACTTTTAAAAACAGGATTCGACCGTAGCCCAATGTTTGCCGGAAGAATCGATGGAGTAGGACCCAGGTATTGCCCGAGTATTGAAGACAAAATAAATCGTTTTGCAGAACGGGACAGGCATCAACTTTTTATAGAACCTGAAGGCTGGGATACTGTAGAAATATATGTAAATGGTTTTTCCACTTCCTTGCCAGAAGAAGTACAATACGAAGCAATTCGTAGTGTTGAAGGCTTTGAAAATGTAAAAATGTTCAGGCCTGGTTACGCTATTGAGTATGATTTCTTTCCACCAACACAATTAACTTATTCCCTGGAAACAAAACTCATTGATAACCTATTTTTTGCGGGACAAATTAATGGTACCACCGGTTATGAGGAGGCGGCCTGCCAGGGTCTGATGGCAGGCATTAATGCCCACCAGAAAGCAAAAGAAAAGGAGCCACTAATTCTGAAAAGAAACGAGGCGTATATCGGTGTACTTATTGATGACCTCATAAATAAAGGCACGCAGGAGCCATATCGCATGTTTACTTCGCGTGCTGAGTTTCGCACCTTGCTGCGTCAAGACAATGCTGACCTGCGCCTCACAGAACTAAGTTATAAAACAGGCCTCGCTAAACAGGACAGAATGGATAAAGTATCCGAAAAGAAAGCCAGTGTAGAAGAAATTAAATCAATACTTAAACAAGTAATGATTGAGCCATCAGATGTCAACCATTACCTGGAAAAAATAAACTCCGCTAAAATCACCGAAAAGCAGAAAGCAGAAAAAATCCTGCTCAGGCCCGATATTGAATTAGATACATTAGCAAAACAGGTTACAACGCTTGGTGTATTGTTGCAGAAGTATACTAAAGAGCAGATAGAACAGGCATCAATACAAGTAAAATATGAAGTGTATATTGAAAAAGAAAGAGAGCTTGTAGCACGCATGAGCCAGTTGGAAAGTCTCCAGATACCTGAAACATTTGATTATAAAAAAATTCCTGCGCTTGGAAACGAAGCAAGAGAAAAGCTCTTACGAATAAAGCCTCGAACTCTCGGCCAGGCAAGCCGTATTTCCGGTATTAACCCCAGTGATGTACAAATACTGATGGTATATATGGGAAGATAAATTTTAGCTTTATCCACCTATATTCTTCTTCTCCATCAAGCTCCAGTTTTGTGTGCCGCCAATGTTAGGATTAAAATTAGCATCATTTGAATACTGGTATTCCCCTTGTCCATTGGTCCAAACATATTGATTGTAACCAGAATGTTTTGATCCATATTGATAATAAGGATCGTTATAAGCCTCCTGACCCATCAAAGCATCACCGAATGCCTCCTCTTTTGTATAGTTTCCATAGGCTTGTGCATCCTGTTGCTTTTTTTGCTGGTATGCATTCCAATCATCGTTACGTTTCTGTTCCTGTCTTTGCAAAAAACTATTATTCTGTGCCGAAATCATTTTACTCATTTGTGTAGCTGCATTTATCTGATCATAGCCAGCCTGCAAATATTGCTGGAACTGCTGCTGAATCTGTTGCATAATCGGTGTGCAAACCTGCTGCTCCCACGCAGGATTTACTTGTATTGATTGCATTATTTGCCAGCAAACAGGCTTAGTCTGTTCGAGTTTGCCTCTTTCAGCCCTGAAACAGAACAATCTCATGAATCCCCAATTGGTCTGAACTATTGTTCCACCCGCACCATAGCTTGGAATTCCAGGCTGTACTACCATTACGCCATATATTTCTTCTTCGATTGGGTTTCCATTCTCCATATATTCTATTTTCGCCATTACCCCATAAAGTGGCACTTGTTGTACCGGAATTTTAAGTTGTTGAGCCAGTTGTGGTAATTGCTGAATCTGTTTTACCTGCAAACTTTGCCTGTTTCCGCGGAACCTTGGTACTATCCATCTTGCCATTGCTTCTTCAGGCGGCATAGGTTGTAAAAAAAATTGTCCAAACTTAAAACTGCCGGGCTGCTCAAAACCATAGCTCGGTTGAAGCCAGTAGAAAGATTCAATTGGAAGCATTTCAACCCACTCAACGCCGTTGGGATTGTATGCTACACTATAAACTGTGACTGGCTGTGAGATATTTTCATATTTCCAGTTTACCTGGCCTGTAGCTTTCCAGTTTTTCGGAAAATTAAATGTAGCAACGGGAGTATTGTTATGATTAGTATCTATAAGCTGATGTTGTGCCCATTGGCCTGCTATCGTATCCATAAATCAGTTTTCTTAAAATTAAGAAAGCTTTTTCGCAGATATTATATACTAAAAAAATAATTCACTTAGTGTTCTGAAAATTTCCTTTTGGCCCATGCGAGTACAAAGCGAATATCACCAAAACTGATTTCCGGCCCCAACCGCTGCTTAACAGCGGCGAGTCCGCCTGTCCCAATTTCCTTTAATACCGGTTCTATTGCTTTTACTTTCTCTTCGCTTACAAACTCATTCACATCTATTATACCCGTCTCCACGAAAAAAGCAAGATGGCCTTCAATTGTAGCAACAGAAAGGCTTCTTGTCTTAGCAATTTCACTCACAGTAAGCCCATCTTTGTATAATTTAAACGACTCCGTCTTTGTGTCGACTTTCTTTTCATTCTTCTCTTTTACTTTTCTTACCCGTTTCGGATCCTTTTGTTCAATTCTTGAAGAAAGATTATTCTCCCTGCTGTAGTTTACTATAATATCAAGAAACTGCTGTCCGTACTTTTCAATCTTCGCGTCACCAAAGCCACTGATCTTCCGGAGATCAGAAACAGATTGTGGTAAGTACATTACGAGTTCATTTAGTGTGCTACCTGATGCAACTATGTAAACCGGGAGATCCTTTTGCGAACAAATACTATCCCTGAGTTTTTTAAGTTGCTGATATAAAATAGGATGGGGTACATCTTCGTTTTGTCTTGTTGATACCCCTGCGTATGCATTCAGCGAAAAAAACGGAGTTACAAATTTTCTCTTATTATTCAGATAGGCTTCGATGTTCACAGATCCTGTGCATCCCTTCAACAAAAAATTCTTCATTGATAACTGTGAAAACAACTCGCGTATATTATCATTAAACTCTTTTGCAAGTATACGACTATCTGTGATTGCCGGAAATGCTTGTATGAATGCCAACAACGAGCTCAGCTCATTTGTAAAATGCTTAGCAGCAGCAACAACTCTTTCCTGCAATACATGGTTTTCTTCCAAAGACCCCGGAATTTCAAACAGACGAAGCAGCTGTGATTGAAATTTAGTAGCAATTTCATGATGTGATTTTATTCTTTCTGCAATTTCATCCGCTGCGGCCTTTGCCTCCTCATTAAAAGAAGCTGCCCTTTCTTTTAAATATTCCTGCAGTTCTTTGCTTGTTGCAATACTGTTCCTGAAATCAAACAATTGGAGCAAAATGTTCTGCTGATACTCTTTCCTCAAAGCCTTTACTTGATTCTGGAAATCTTCCATCGAGTTCCTTTGCTGAGAAAATTCAATTATCCTCCTATCGCTAATCAACGACTGCTTTCTTATTCTGCTTTTCAGAATCATTCCATCGAGACTTGTACACCTGCTTAATGCAACATATACCTGTCCTGCAGCAAAAGCCTCACCTGCATCTATAATTGCCTTTTCAAACGTAAGCCCCTGGCTCTTGTGTATTGTAATTGCCCATGCTAATCTCAAAGGATATTGTGTGAAAGAACCAATCACATCTGTTTCCACCGACCTTGTTTTCTTATCTACCGAGTAACGGATATTTTCCCATTTCTCTCTTTTTACCTCTATCTCATTTTCCTCATCTTTGCAATGTACTGTAATGGTATCATCAGTAAAACCCGTTATAGTTCCAATTTTACCATTATAATATCTCTTTATTTTCTCCGTATCATTTTTAATAAACATCACTTGTGCTCCTTTCTTAAGCACCAATAACTGCTCTGCAGGATACGCTTTTTCAGGAAAGTCTCCTTCCACTGTAGCTTTAAGTGAAACAGATTTCTCATTAATCTTATTTAGCTCACTGCTGTTAATGATATCCGCCTTGTTATTATGTGTAGTCAGAATTATATATCCCTCATCTTTATGTGGTTCATAAGAAGGGCTAAATCTTCTTTCTAGAACTTCCAGCCCGTCATTATCAAGTGTATTACTTCTTACCTGGTTCAACACATGAATAAATAGCTCATCGCTCTGGCGATATATTTTATCGAATTCAATATATATCGGTGGTTGTTCCCTGAGTACCTGGCTACTAAAGAAAAATTGACTGTTATAATACTCAGATAAAATATTCCATTCTTCATCTTTTATAACCGGCGGCAACTGAAATAAATCACCGATAAACAATACCTGCACACCTCCGAAAAGTTCAAGATGCCGATGCCTGATATGGCGTAGAATTGTGTCAACCGCATCAAGTGTATCGCATCTCACCATACTTATTTCATCTATTACCAGCAATTCCAGTTCCTGGAGTAATTTCTTTTTTTCGCTATTCATCCTAAGCCTGCTAAGCAAGCTATGTTTGTTTGTTGTCTCATCATTTCCGTGGAAACCCTTTGCCTCAGGAATAAAAAGAGAGACCGGCAATTGAAAAAAAGAGTGTATCGTAACTCCGCCTGCATTGATAGCTGCAACACCTGTCGGCGCAACTACCGCCATTTGTTTGGGGCAGTTGTCTCGTATATATTTTAAGAAAGTTGTTTTGCCTGTGCCCGCTTTACCCGTAAGAAAAATATTTCTGCTACTTTGATTAATAAGATCAGTAGCCAGTTGAAATAATGAATTTGATTTATCGGGAGTAAACTCTACCATAATTTTTGGTTTGCCACTAATAACACGAATTAAAATATCAAAAAACAATTCTCTTATACTCCAATCTCTTCTTTCCAAAATTAATTATCAACCCTAATTTGTTGCCTGAGGCTTTCAAATAATTTAGTGTTTGGGAAACACATCCTTCAGGAATTCCATCAGCATTCGCCTTTACTTCTAGAATTATACAGCCGTGTAAAGTAAAATCCGAAAAGAAAGAACGATGTAATTTATTTCCTTTATAATAAATTTTAAATTCATCTTCGCGGGTAAACCTCATCTTTCTTTCGCAAAACTCCATTTCCATTGCATCTTTATAAACAATTTCCAAAAAACCATATCCAAGATTATTATAAACCTCCATACATACACCAACTATATCATAAACTTCTGACTTGTAAAGAAGATCTGCCATATGTAGTTCGAGTTTAAATATTTAAAAGCCACGAAAAGCATTTCTTCTAATATTTACGCATTCCATAAATATTCTCATTTGTGTAATTCGTGCAATTCGTGGCTAAAAAATTACTCATTAATCGCTTTTGCACCGAGCATAAGCAGTTCGTTTACCTGTATTTCCGTTATATACTTTTTATTGCCCTCCTTATCATTGTAGCTACGGTTGATAAGTTTTCCTTCAATAGCAATCTCCTTGCCCTTATCAAGATATTTCTCAACTATCTCTGCTATTTTACCCCAGGCCACCAGGTTATGCCATTGGGTTTCTGTTATCTTTTCTCCTTTCGCATTGCGATAAACTTCATTTGTAGCTACGGAAAAACGCACCATCTTTTTACCACTCTCCAATGTCTTTACTTCAGGTGCATTACCAATGTTACCAATCAACTGAACTTTGTTTTTTAAAGCGTACATAGTTTTAAATTTTGTGTCCCCGTCCATTTTACTTGCGGAAACATGTTTATGAATTTTGTTATTTCAATCAACCGGTGACGTCATTGCCGATTGACAACACAAAGATGTACTCACCAAAAAACGGTAGTCGGTTTTTACCCGCTTACTGACGACTGTAGCCGTTTGTAAACGGTTGTACTTAGAAAAATTTTTCTTACCTTCTATTCCAAATCCTTGTCGGACTATGTCTTATACTAATTCACCATCTGCTTGCCTTAATTGTGGCAAACCGCTAAAGGGGCGATCAGATAAAAAGTTTTGTGATGATTCCTGCCGGAATAATTACAATAATCAATTGAAAAGTATTGTAAACAACCAGATGCGCAACATTAATAATGTGCTCGGAAAAAACCGTCGCATCCTGGAGAGCCTGCTACCC
>JAEUVI010000169.1 GCA_016787105.1 Chitinophagaceae bacterium
TAATGGGCAAGATCCTGCCAGAAATTTATACTGGGGAGCAGCTTACGGTATAAAATCTTACTTTAAAAAGAGTAATGAATGGGTTTTGCTAAAGACATTCATTAATCCCGCTGAGAATATTCCTGAACGGCTCCTGTTTAAGCATAAGGCATCAAAAACAATAATGATTGCTGATGCTTATGATGGCCAATTCATCAGGCAGGCTACAACTGATTTTTTATCTGCAGCTTCCGGCGATAAGATTACAATTGTTGTTAATAGCGGAGACAGTATTTACGGTGCTGGCGCATCTGATCTTATAGCTTATATCGGGCATGACGGGTTAATGGATTTTGATTTGAATGAAAAATTTTCAGAAAAAAGAAAATCTAAGAAAGAAGCGATTATTCTCGCATGTTATAGCAAAAATTATTTTTCATCGCATTTACGCCAAACCGGAGCAATACCGTTGTTGTGGACAAATGGATTGATGGCCCCTGAGGCATATACTTTGCATGATGCAATAGAGGCCTGGATTAATTCTAAAACAGGTGCTGAAATAAGAATGACAGCGGCTAAAGCATATAGCCGGTATCAGAAATGCAGCATTAAAGCGGCATATAATCTTTTCGCCCAGGGCTGGTAATTTTTCGATCATTTTTTCGCAGTAAAATTTACTTTTTTTGATTCCTAACATATATTTTTAAGAATCAAATCGGACCAGGCATAATGTCGAAACAACCCTTAACTGTATTGATTGCGGACAGGTATGGCCATTTCAGGGATAACCTGAAAAAAGTACTTGTAAAAAAATCAATTGAAGTAATCAGCGAAGCAGATACAGCAGAGGATCTGCTGGATAGTCTTGAAGTAAGAAGACCCAATATTATTATTACTGCCCATCGGCTGAATGATGAAAGCGCAGATTTTTTTCTGCCCATTATCAAAGAGCGATACCCGGATGTTAAAATTCTTCTCCTGACATTAAACTGTCACAGGAAAGTTTTTTTAAAGTATGTTCATTTTCTTGATGGAATGCTTTGCAAACTGGCACACAAGGACGATGTATTAGATGCCGTGTTTGAAATTGTAAACCATGACAAGCTTTATTTTCGCCTTAATAAGAATGAGGTAGAAATAAAGGACCAGCGGCAGAATAAACTACGATAGTTTTTTCGGGTTATTTTAAACGGATCAGTCCTTTATTATCAATCATAATTTTGTTCTCTGATTGTAATACATCTATTACTTTCCAGGCTTTTTCTTTTTTGATACCGGTAAGTTGTAATATCAAATCTTTCGCTTCCATGCTTTCTTTATTCATGATAGCAACAATGCGATCATGAATTTTTTCAAACTCCTCTTTTGTAAGCGTTGTATCTTTTTTACGCAGGCAATTGTCGCAGATGCCACAATCTTTAATAGCAAGGTCTCCAAAATAGTTGCCGGTTATTTTACTCCTGCAGGTAATTGTTTCTGTAGTGTAATCAATCATGCTCTTTATCCGGGTAATGAACTTCTCTTTTCTTGTTTTATACCTGAATGTATTTATAACAAGATCATCAGCTTTTACACGGTTTTTTGAAAAGAATAACTGAGGCTTATCTTTCTGTGGACTGTAATGAATAACTCCATAAGCCAGCAACTGCAGCAATTCTTTTTTTACAACTTCTTTATCTTTTTTTAATAAACCAGCAATTACGGTTTCAGATATAATTGTGGGAAAGTCAAAAATGCCGTCATAAGAACGAAGTAATGTTTTGATTAGCGGCTCCAGGCCAGCATGATCCTTTTCAAACTGGTAAAGATTATTCTTGTTAATGGTAAAATAAACAGATGATGGAACAAAAACCTGTTCATTAAAAGACAACCAGCCGTCCTGCTCCAATGCTTTCAGTGAATATATAACAGCGTGGCTGTTCAGTTTAAATTTTTTCAGAAAATCACTGATATCAAAATCAAAATATTCTCCATCACCAGAACCGGATGGTACCTGCAGATAACTGGCAACAGCATCGTAAGTTTCTTTTATTGTTTCAATATCCGGATAGCGGATTGCGGGCAATTCATTCAGTTCTTGAATGTCCTGCTCATCATATAATAATACTGCAAATGATTTTTTTCCGTCTCTTCCCGCACGGCCCGCCTCCTGGTAATAGTTTTCAAGAGAGTCAGGCACATCCGCATGTACCACTGTCCGCACATCGGGTTTGTCAATACCCATACCAAATGCGTTAGTGCAGACAATTATTCTTGTTTTATTTTTTATCCAGTCTTCCTGTTTACGTGTTCTTTCTTCTGAGTTTAGTCCTGCATGATAAAAGTCAGCAGTGATGTTTTGTAGTTTGAGTAAATCGCTTATTTCTTTTGTACGCTTCCGGCTTTTGCAATACACAATACCTGTACCTGGTACTTTGCTGATAATCTCCAGTATTTTATTAATCTTGGAATCAACACGGAAAACACTGTATGAAAGATTGGGTCTTTCGAAAGGCTGACGGAATATATTCCAGTTATTCTTTACTGTATTGTTTTTAAAAAAGCCTGTTGGTTTTGTTTGAATAGCACTCAGCTTGTCGCAGATATCATCCTGTACTTCTTTGGTAGCCGATGCTGTTAATGCCAATACCGGAACCCCGGGAAGTTCTTCTCGTAAAGCTGCAATCCGCAAATAGGGAGGACGGAAATCGTAACCCCACTGGGAAATACAATGTGCTTCATCAACAGCGATAAGGTTAATATCAATAGCTGGTAAGTATTCTTTGAATAAATTAGTTTCTAATCGTTCCGGAGAAACATACAAAAATTTGCAATTACTATCTGTAGCCGTTTTCAGCGTATTGATAACCTCCTTTCGGCTCATGCCGGAATAAATTGCAAAAGCGGTAATGTTTTTCCGGCGAAGATTTTCTACCTGGTCCTTCATCAAAGCAATAAGAGGAGATACCACCAGGCATAAGCCATCTTTTGCCAATGCGGGTACCTGGTAGCAAAGCGATTTGCCACCGCCGGTTGGCATCAGGGCTAACGTATCTGTACCATTCAAAACAGAATTGATAATATCTTCCTGTAAAGGCCGGAAAGAATCAAAGCCCCAGTATTGTTTGAGGAGGTCGTGAATCGTGAGTCGTGAATCGTGAGTAGGAGCTTGCATTACTTAATCAATTTTGACAGAAGTTGAAAGCTTCGCACAATTAATGTTCCAGGCTCTCCCGGTTTTTCTTTCAGTAGCAGATTTTCTGGAACAACCTTCAGTCACATTTAAGTGTACAGAAAGAGCTGCCCTTCTGGTTTGAGAAATCATTCCAAACTTTTCTTCCTTGGGAAATGATTTTGTTTCCTTATAACATTCTAAAACGAATTGTTTTGTAACAGAAAAAACATCCAGCTTTGTATGAGATAGTTCTAAAAACATAGTTTTTTTCTGAAGCTAAGAAAAATAACAGATGTCAGAGGGTTCTATTCACGACTGACGATTGACGCCTCACGATCAGGCTACTTTCTTCACAAACAGGCGTCCCGAATTTATTGCCAGCACAACATCGCTCAATGCCATTACCAAAGCGCCGAATGTAGGAGTAAGAAAACCCAGTGCTGCAACAGGAATAGCAACAATATTATAAGCAAATGCCCAGAAGAGATTTTCTTTAATAGTTATGTATGTATGCTTGCCGAGGCCCAACGCCATGGGTAAATTTTTTAATCCATGGTTCATTAATACCACCTGCGCTGTTTGCATGGCAATCTGCGATGCATCACTCATGGAAATACCAACTGTTGCTTTGGCTAATGCGGGTGCATCGTTAATGCCGTCACCAACCATTACAGTAGGTGTAGCAGCACTGCGATCTGCAATGATTTGTAATTTTTGTTCAGGTGTTTGTTCGGCTATTACTTCATCAATACTCAATTCATCTGCAAGTTGTTTTGCTTTCGCCAACCGATCCCCGCTTAGTAAAACGGTTTTAATATTCTTGGCGTGCAGGTAATTAATTACAGATTTTGCTTCCGGCCTTATCTCGTCTTTTACATCTAACCAACCAATAAGCTGATTGTTTTTTAGAATATATACATTATGGCTGTCATCGTCAGTAAGCTGTTT
>JAEUVI010000200.1 GCA_016787105.1 Chitinophagaceae bacterium
GAGCAATGCCTGTTTCAATTCTGGAACTTGTAGATACAGACTGCTTAGTAAAAGTAACAGGATAAATTTTTTGAAATTTTGGATATTGGAAATGAGATATTCTCGTAATTGATTCATCGTCAAATAAATAATTGAATGCTATCGAATTGAAAGCTATATTTTTTTTCCACATTCGTGAATAACTATGAATTCTCAATGCATACTGCGTTGTGTTATATTTGCCCGATTCACTGATTGATAATCAGGAAAATGATGTCATGGCTTGATATCCAGTACGCAATATTCGGAATGGCAGAATTAAAATGAGTCCCTGATTATTTTCGGTAACAAAAATCTGGTTCATAATTCAATTACTATAAAAAACGCCTTGTCCCCATTTGGCGGAAGGGAAATGTGAAATGGCAAAAGAAAAAGATAGCTCCAACCTTTTTGACTACACGGAAGATAGTATTAAGAGTCTTGATTGGAAAGAACACATTCGTCTACGTCCGGGTATGTATATCGGTAAACTTGGCGATGGCAGCAGTCCAGATGATGGCATATATGTACTGGTAAAAGAAGTGCTTGATAACTGTATTGATGAATACACGATGGGATATGGTAAATCAGTAGATCTTACTATTGAAGGCAAACAAGTAAGCATTCGTGACTATGGTCGTGGTATACCGCTTGGCAAAGTGGTTGATGTAGTGAGTAAAATAAATACAGGCGCTAAATACGATAGCAAAGCATTTCAGAAAAGTGTTGGTTTAAATGGTGTGGGTACAAAAGCAGTGAATGCATTGAGCAACTATTTTAAAGTAACTGCAATAAGAGAAGGGAAAGAAAAAACTGCAGAGTTTGAAAGAGGTGTACTGTTAAAAGAGCATAAAGAGGCGAAGTCCGGTGAGCAGAATGGCACTTTAGTTACGTTTATCCCCGATGATTCGGTTTTTAAGAACTTCAAGTTTCACCCGGAATTCCTGGAAAACCAAATCTGGAATTACTGCTTCCTCCATGCAGGCCTTCGTATCAACTTCAATGGAAAAACATTTGTAAGTAAAAACGGGTTGCTTGATTTGCTGCAGCGCAAAACGAACGCGGACGAAATACGTTACCCGGTTATTCATTTATCCGGAGATGATATAGAAGTAGCGTTTACACATAATAATGATTACGGCGAAGACATTTATAGTTTTGTAAATGGTCAGCACACCACACAAGGGGGAACACACCAGCAGGCATTCCGCGAGGCATTTGTAAAAACAGTTCGTGATTTTTATAAAAAAGACTACGACGCATCTGATATACGTACCGGTATAGTAGCGGCTGTATCCGTGAGGGTGGTAGAACCGGTATTTGAATCACAAACCAAAACAAAACTGGGTTCTGTTAACGTAGATGTGGAAGGGCCGACCATGAAGCAATTTGTTGGCGACTTTTTGACAAAAGAACTCGACAATTACCTCCATAAAAATTCCTCTGTAGCAGATGCATTAAAAAAACGGATAGAGCAGAGTGAACGTGAAAGAAAAGAATTGGCAGGTATTAAAAAACTTGCCAACGAAAGAGCGAAGAAAGCGAACTTGCATAACCGTAAGTTACGCGACTGTCGTTATCACCTCAATGATGAGCCACCGAATAAAGGAAAAGAAGAGTATGTGGCGAAGATGAATGAAACAACTATTTTTATTACTGAGGGCGATAGTGCGAGTGGTTCTATTACCAAATCAAGAGATGTGGAAACACAGGCCGTGTTCAGCCTGCGTGGTAAACCGCT
>JAEUVI010000209.1 GCA_016787105.1 Chitinophagaceae bacterium
ATTGAAAGGGGCGATAAAAGATGACCATTTTGAGTGTAAGGAAATATTAATGAAATGTCCGAGTAAATACAAGGACGATATAAAAGCAAACGCTAAAGAATTGCCGACTTCTATGATTACGCCTGCAGAGCAAGAGGCTACAAAAAAATAGTAACTATCCATGGATTATATCGGAGAACGGTTGTTGCCGGGCCAGTTAGGCCATTTCTTAATTATACTTTCATTTGTTGCGTCGCTTATTGCTACGTTTACTTATTTTAAAGCTACTACTTCAAAGAACCCGGAACAAAAAGATAGCTGGAAGCGGTTAGCCCGTATTTCATTTATTACTGAAGCCTTTTCTGTCTTCGCGATTTTTGGCATTATCGTTTATATAAATTTCAATCATCTTTTTGAGTACCAGTATGCCTGGAAACACAGCAGCCGAATGCTGGAACCGAAATACCTGATGGCCGCCACATGGGAAGGCCAGGAAGGTAGTTTCCTCTTATGGAGTTTCTGGCATTGCGTGTTGGGGTTGGTAGTTATAAAAAACAGCAAACAGTGGGAAAGTCCGGTAATGACTGTGGTAAGCCTTGTTCAGCTTATACTGGCGAGCCTGGTTGTGGGTATTTGGATATTTGGTGAAAAAATTGGTTCCAATCCTTTTGTGCTGCTTCGGAATGAAACGCCTGGCCCTGTATTTTCAAGGCCGGACTATCTTTCTTTAATTAAAGACGGAAACGATCTAAATCCTTTGTTGCAGAATTACTGGATGACAATTCACCCGCCGGTTTTGTTTTTGGGATTTGCGTCCACACTTTTCCCCTTTGCATACGCGGTAGCTGGACTATGGACAAAAAAATATGGCGAATGGACGAAAGCCGCATTACCGTGGGCATTATTTTCCGGTGCCGCATTAGGACTGGGTGTAATGATGGGTGGAATGTGGGCATATGAATCACTAACCTTTGGTGGATACTGGGCTTGGGATCCTGTGGAGAATGCATCAATGGTTCCGTGGCTGACACTGGTGGCAGGCATACATACACTATTAATATATAAGCACACAGGCCGGGCGCTGAAGCCTACCATGGTGTTCTTTATACTTTGCTTTGGCCTGGTTTTATATTCTACTTTTTTGACGAGGACAGGGGTGCTGGGCGACACATCGGTACACGCTTTTACGGGAGAAGGCAATTCTCTCTTTTATCATTTGTTGATAATGATGGGGGTGACATTAATCCCGGCATTTCTTTTATTTTTTATTAATTATAAAGCAATTCCGGCTATTCACCTGGAAGAAAGCACATCATCAAGGGAGTTCTGGATGTTTATCGGGTCATTGATTCTTTTCCTTGCAGGAGTGATAATCATATTTATGACATCATTACCTGTAATAAATAAAATAGCAACCTTCTTCGCCGGCTCGGATACAAAACTCTTTAAGCCATTGGCAATGGGAGAGGATAGCGAATTTTCCTATAACAGGATACAGATTTTTGTAGCGATCATTATCGGTGCACTTACGGCTATCTCTCAATATCTGAAGTATAAACAGACTTCACAAAGTTTTTTCTGGAAGAAGATATTATTACCTACTATCGTTGCAGCCGTTATTTCGACATTAATACTTGCATTTGGAAAAATTGATTATTATAAACAAGGTATTGGTTTTCTTGCTGCCATCTGGGTTGCAGTTGTAGCTGCCGTTTATGCGGCCATAGCCAACTTCGCTTATATATGGATTGGCATGAAAGGCAAGCTGAATTTAGCAGGCGGATCTATTACACACTTTGGTTTTGCATTGATGCTGGTAGGGATATTAATCTCATCTTCAAAAAAAGAAGTATTGTCACATAATACAAGCGGCATCTTCGTTCCGCTGGGTGATGGTACAGATAGAATAACCGGTAGTGCAGGAGAAAACCTGACCCTGGTAAAAAATATACCGATGGATATGGGAAAGTTCTGGGTAACTTATAAAAGCGACTCGGCGC
>JAEUVI010000232.1 GCA_016787105.1 Chitinophagaceae bacterium
GCTAAATATTTTTGATTCAATGCATCATCACTGAATTTTTTAGTATCTGAATTCCAGGTTACCTTCTGTTAGCTGCGATAGTCAATATTTCCCAACTGGCATACAGTGGCGATATGCGCACCGGTCTGTATCGGGCAGTTCAGTTCTTCCAATTTCCTGGAACGAACAACATTGATAAAATTCTGCGTGTGCATATCCAGTCCGTTATCACTTGGCTTTGTTCTTGGCACCACGATTTTCTTTTCACTTCTTTGCTCTGGTATTACGTCCCAGCCACCGCGATCGAGTTCCAATGTTGCATTGTTGCCAATGAATGCGATACCATGATCTTTTCCGAACAATCCGTTATCAATACCCATCGCATGATCCCATATCAGGTTGAATTTATCAAACTCATATAGTGCGCCGAGTGTATCCGGTGTTTCCTGCGATAGTTCGGGATAAGCAAACTGGCCACCGAGTGCTGCAACAGTTCTCGGCTCAGGCATTCCCATTCCAAAAACGGCATAGTCCATCAGGTGTACGCCCCAGTCAGTCATCAATCCCCCGGCATAATCCCAGAACCAACGGAAATTAAAATGAAAGCGACTTGCATTGAAAGGTTTTGTTTCAGCAGGGCCAAGCCACATTTTATAATCTACTCCCGCAGGTGGTGCTGAGTTTGGTCGTACAATATCAGGTTTCATCCATCCCTGGTAGCACCATACTTTTACAGTTCTTATATTTCCAAGCTGGCCTGTTTTTATAAAGTCAACAGCATCGCGGAAATGTTTCTGGCTGCGTTGCCATTGGCCACCCTGTACTGCTTTATTGTATTTCTTTTGCGCAGCCACCATGATGCGGCATTCTTCAATAGAATTACCAACCGGTTTTTCTACATACACATCTTTGCCGGCTTCCACTGCATGTACCATTATCAATGTATGCCAGTGATCGGGTGTTCCGATAATCACCGCGTCAATATCTTTCCTGTCAAGCAGCTTGCGGTAATCGGTATAAGTAGCCACTTTCGATGCATCAATCTTTAATTTCTCCAAATCCTTTTTCCGGCTATCAATTACATTCTGATCTACATCGCAGATAGCAACGAGATTTACACCGGGAATTTTTAACATCGAAGTCGTATCAGCCCAGCCCATACCATTGATGCCAATGGCGCCAATGTTTACCTGGTCGGCAGGGGAGAACCTGTTTTTAAAAATGGAAAATGTGTCTGTATTGAAAGATTGTAACGTAATGCCACCTAAGGCAAGCAGGGACGAATCGGCAAGAAACCGTCTTCTGGATTTCATATCTTATCGTTTATTTTGAATGAATAATTACTTCTCTAAGATACTTAAAAATGAACTTGGGTTGCAGGGAAAAATGTCGCAACTACACTTAATTTTTATAAATTAGACATAAATCAAAACTTACCAACAATGAATACTGCACTTTTGTCTCAAATCAACTGGCTACACGTGCTCGTGGCTGCCATTGCTTATTTTATGATAGGTGGCTTGTGGTATTCCAAAATCTTATTCGGAACCAAGTGGGCAGCACTGCAGAAAATAGATATGAGTGACCCGGAAAAAAACAAGGGCGTGCCTGCCATCATCTTTTACTCTTTCATCTTTATGCTCATTACTGTTATTGGTCTTGCAATTCTGGTAGCGCGGCTTGATCTTATTTTGTTTTCTTCCGCTATTAAGCTCGGCCTTACCACCGGAATTTGCTTTGCTGTAATGTCAATGAGTATTTCGTTTGTGTATGAAAGAAAACCATTGGCGCTTTATTTTATAAGCGGAGGGTATCAACTGGCAGGAAATATTGTAGCTGCTATTATCCTCGTGATGTGGCGATAGGATTTATTTAAGTGACTTGTTTAATGAGTCATTCCCAACTGATATACTATGGTTGAGAGTGGTATTTCTTTAAATTGTTTATGCCCAAAAAGCAAGAATCAACTCTGCAGCAAGTCCTGCGCAGAAAAAGATTGATGGTATTCCGTCTGCCAGTAAACTGATTATTCTTCCTGTGTGATTTACTAAAGTTGAAAATGCAGGATGCTATATAGGCTTTCCGTTAAGTATGCCAGCCGGGCATTACCGATATACGTGAAGTTTTGTTACCATTTCCATATCTGAGGTTCATTTTTCCAAATCAAAAGTCTGAATTCTTCATAGTGTTCTCCATTTCCGATTGTATGCTTATCCCTATGTCCTTTGTTCAATAATATTTTGTGTAATATACCACTTGAAGAGCCTACCCATAATGTTTGTTCGTCATCGGAAATAGTCATTCCACTTATTGTTGAGCCTAAAAAATGCCGCCAGATTTTATTTCCATTTTTGTCAAGTGCTCTTATGTTTCCATAAGCATCTCCTAATATATAGTTGTTTTTTGTTGCTACGCCGACATACACCCTCATTTCTTTATCTATAAATTTGTAATCTTCACTTTCAGTGTATTCTTCAATATTAACTTCATTCAATTTGTCATAATCTATACCAATAGTCACGCCATTATAGAAGTGACAGGAATTGGTTATTAGTTGACTATCGTCTTTGGCGAATAAACAAAAATGAGGGTAAGATGATTGTGGCCCGATGCTCCCTGATTTATTGCCATTTGAATCTAAAATTATGTGGCCGTAACTTTGGTCTCCAGCAACAATGTATCTGTTATCATTAGATAAAGTTGCATTTTCCATATCTATGCTTGAAGACCAATCTTCCTCATTGTCTTCATTTAACGGATGAATTAGTTTTTCTTCTTTGTTGCTTACTAAATAAATTCCTTCAGAAGTTACTATAATGAGTTTTCTTCCATCATTGAATGGAATAAGCTCTGTAATTCCCAGGTTCGCAGTTTCGTTTAATATAAATTCGTTTATGACTTCTCCTTCCCAACCTTTAAGAATTGATATTCTATTGTCACTGGCAATGGCAAAAATGTTATCTCTTTTAGATTTTCCAATTGCATTAATATTTGGATCAAGCGCTGATGTTTGGTCATTATTTAAAAGGTATGCCTGCCTTTTTTGATATGAGGTGCCCGTTAGGAAAACTATCTTTTGTTCATCGATATAATGTAGTTGTTCTATACTTTGCGACTGTTTTTGCAGAAAGGTGATAATGGGGGCATGTGCTGGAGGAAATTTTTTTCTAAATTGTTCAATGTCTTTTGCAATATTGGCATTTTTTAGCTGGCGGATTACTTCTTTTGCCAAATGTTCTCTTTTGTCTTGTGGCTCTTCCCCTTTCCAATTTTCCCAGCCATTTTTTTCGCCAAATTCAATCATTTCATTGATTGATTTAGCATAATGTTCTCCTCTTAGGTTCCACTCTTCTTGAATGTCGTGGTTGTTTTCTTTGGAAAATTTTTTCATATGACCCGGGTTTAGAATATTACATATGTTAGTGTTCGAATTTAAGCCA
>JAEUVI010000237.1 GCA_016787105.1 Chitinophagaceae bacterium
TTTGCCATAGAAGAACTCAACGCATAGTCCATATGCTGATCTTTTTCCCAGGCCGCTTTAAGGCATAATAAACGCGATGCTTCTATGCGTGTAGCCATATCCGCCAGTTTGAACGCGATGATCTGATGGTTCATTATTTCGGTACCAAATGCTTTCCTGGTTTTCGAATATTTTAATGCCAGTTCATAGGCACCGCTCGCAATACCCAATGCCTGCGATGCAATACCGATGCGCCCTCCCGCCAGCGTTTTCATGGCAAACGAAAAGCCAAAACCATCATTACCTATCCTGTTTTCTTTCGGCACTTTTACATCGGTAAACATGACGGTATGTGTATCGCTGCCACGTATGCCCAGCTTATTTTCTTTGGCAGCTACAGTAACACCGGGCCAGTTTTTTTCTACAATCAATGTATTAATTCCTCTTGACCCTTTGGATGGATCTGATTGCGCCATTACAAGATATACTGATGCTGTACCACCATTGGTAATCCAGTTTTTAGTGCCATTCAGTAAATAATAATCGCCCTTGTCTTCGGCTATAGTACGCTGTGAAGTAGCATCGCTTCCTGCTTCAGGTTCGCTAAGCATAAAAGCGCCAATATATAATTCACCATCTTTTTTTCCTTGTGCTAAAGGAGTAAGATATTTTTCCTTTTGATATTCCGAGCCATACTCTTGCAGACCATAACAAACAAGGCTGTTATTAACGCTCATGCATACGCTTACACTTGCGTCAATTTTACTCACTTCTTCCATGGCAAGTACATAGCTGATAGTATCCATTCCGGCGCCGCCATACTCAGGTTTTACCATCATACCCATGAAACCCAAATCGGCGAGTTTCATAATCTGCTCACGGGGAAATTTTTGCTTTTCGTCCCGCTCGATTACACCGGGCAGGCACTCATTCTGCGCAAAGTCTCTTGCCGCTTTCTGAATCATCAATTGTTCTTCACTGAATTGAAAGGTCATACAACAAAATTTAAGTATAGTCTTTTTTGTTGCGGCAAAGATAAGCGCAAAGGATATCTGAATAACAATTGTTAGTTTTTGAAACATTGAAATCAAAATGATTTTGAAAAACCAGGATCAGTTAGTTATCCTGCCCGTTTTCAAAAAAGCCTTCCTTGCAAAGGATTGAATAAGGCGTTACGTAGTTAAGCAATGAACGCTTCACTAAATCGTAGAGCTCCTGCCGGTTGTAGCAAAAGGCAGCATGAATGGCTGATAACCGCAGCGAATTGATTTTGTGAATAGCTAATTGTGATAATTGATTGGTGTGATTGTCTGTGAACATGAATTGCTCTGCGACGTAGGCTTGGTCGTTGTGATACGCATTGGACATAGTGGTACGGTTTTTCGGATTTCTGGATTGTTATATGAACGTAATATTAAAAAGAAAATTGCTTTTATGCAAGTGCTCGTTTATCCGACATAAAATATAACTCTCTGATTATCTTACGTTAATCCGCAGGCTCCTGCTGACTCAAGCAGTGAAAACTCCCCAATCCCCATATTATATCCGTGGAGTCTATACCAACAACCTCCCTGTCGGGAAAGCATTCCTGTACGATTTGCAGCGCTTTTTCATCCTTTGGTGAACGAAATGTAGGCACGATTACAGACTTATTCGCAATATAAAAATTAGCATAGGATGCGGGAAGCCGCTGATCATTCCAAACTACTTCGTCCGGCATTGGCAGTTCAACAATGTTTAATTGTTTACCATTAAGCAACCGCATTTTTTTTAATTGCTTCAGGTTGTGCTGAAGTAATTTATAATTTTCATCACTCTTTTTCTCTTCTATTACAGTAATAACAGTGTCTTCATTTGTAAAACGCACTGTGTCGTCAATATGCCCATCTGTATCATCGCCGATTATTCCTTCATCTACCCATAGCACCTGTTCCATACCGTAATAATTGCAGAGATACTCTTCAATTTGCTGTTGATCGAGAAGCGGATTCCGGTTAGGGTTTAATAAACAGGCAGTGGAAGTCATTACAGTTCCTTTGCCATTAAATTCTACCGAACCACCTTCCATAACAATTCCGGGATAAAAAACAGGAAGATTAAATTCTTTCGCAATCAATGTTGGTATCACATCATCCAAATCGTAAGGAGGATATTTATTGCCCCATGCATTGTAGTTCCAGTCAACGATTACTTTTTTATCTTTTGCTGCGGGGTTTAATAAAAATGCCGGGCCATGATCGCGGCACCACGCATCGTTGGTAGGATGAAAAAAGAATTCGACTTTAGAAAGATCAACATCGGCTTTTTGTAAATGAGTTATCGCAAAATCTTTCATTGCCTGGTCAGCAACGTTAATCCGCACCAATTCACCTTTAGTCAGTTCTTTAATAAACTCGCTGTATCTCGGGTAAATTGTTTGAATTTTACCCGGCCATGATTCTTCTTTATGCGGCCAGCTCAGCCAGGTAGCAATATGTGGTGCAAATTCTGCAGGAAAATAATAACCCAGTTCCTTTGGCGTCGAAGTAATTTCTTTCATTCCCATTTATTTCCTATAATCTTTTAAATCCTGTAAATCTTAATTTTCACTGTCAATATATCTCTTCGTAATCGGCTGATACGAATCAATCCTTCTATCCCGCATGAATGGCCAGTGCGTTCTGTATTGGTCTGTTTTCTCCGTATCTATTTCATATACTATTACTTCCTCTTCTTCATGCGAGGCTTTGTATAAAATAGTTCCAAAAGGATTAGAAATAAAGGAACCGCCCCAGAACTTCATCGCACCGTTTTGCTCAAAGCCAACACGGTTGATGCTCACTACATGCACGCCATTT
>JAEUVI010000133.1 GCA_016787105.1 Chitinophagaceae bacterium
GAAATTATCAATGGTAATATTGCAGGGTTGAATATTAATCCGGCTTTTAATAAAGCTGGTGGAACGACAACAATATTACCCTCTGAACTTAAAATGTTCGATACTTATAAATTACCTGTTAATTCAATACTTAGAAATTCAGGATTGAATCTGCAGCAGTTATTTGGAATAGAAACAGGTGGTAAAACATTTAATCAATCAGATGCTGTAAAGAATGGAATAGGAGCTGGCCTTTAAAATATTTTATTAATTGTTGGGAAACACTCTTTCTTTAATTAATATCTTCAGACTGTAAGTATTTTCGGGTTCAATACCTGGCGGCGGGTTTAGTTATTTATTTGATATTTTTGATAAGATTAAACCCTTTCAACAGATATTTGTTGATTAAAAACCGAAGGCATTTGAGCAGCACACTTCTGCTTATGCGCCGGGTAATAAGCGTAGTTAATACGTAATATTTAAATGAGTAAAAAAGTAGCAGTTTTTCGCCGGGAGCATTTTAATGCAGCACATCGCCTTTTCAACCCGGATTGGGATGATGCGAAGAATGAAGCAATATTTGGTAAATGCGCATTGCCCAATTACCACGGGCATAACTATGAACTGGAAGTAAAACTAATTGGGAAGCCTGATAAGAAAACAGGTTATGTGATGGATTTGAAAAAACTTTCTGATCTTATAAAAGAAGAAATACTGGGGCGCTTTGATCATAAAAATCTAAACCTCGATACGGAAGAGTTTAAAAATCTTAACCCGACCGCGGAAAATATTGCTATTGTGATTTATGAAATACTGAGGCCGCTGATAGATAAGAAAATGGATTTGTATATACGATTGTATGAGACGCCGAGAAATTTTGTGGAGTATCCTGTCTGAACTTGGATTTGAGTGGATTTAAAGGATTATGAGGAAAAAACCAATAAGGAAACCACCCCCTTCCGCCGGTTGGCGTAGCGGATTAAGTACAACAAATAATAAAATGACCGGGGTGGGTTGTTGAGTAGAAATACAAAGCGTACAAGAGTGCGACGCAAGGGAAGATGAATAGTGAACAAAAAGTTTGAAACATAAAACTCAGAACTTAAAATTTATCACGTTATCATGGCATATACAAGAAAAGAACATTTTGAAGAGCATGTAACCAATGGATTAATTGAAAATTATAAGCAGGCATTGGGCTTACTGGGCGAAGATCCCGAACGGGAAGGATTATTGAAAACACCTGAACGTGTGGCAAAAGCCATGCAGTACATGACGCAGGGATATAATCTTGATGCACATGCGATATTGAACTCTGCAAAATTTCATGAGGATGTGAGTGAAATGATTATTGTAAAAGACATAGAGCTGTACTCCATGTGCGAACACCATATGCTTCCTTTTTTTGGTAAAGCACATATTGCTTACATACCTAATGGCTGGATAACCGGGCTGAGCAAAATAGCGAGGGTCGTAGATGTGTATGCGAGACGCCTGCAGGTGCAGGAGCGGTTGACAACCCAGATTCTTGCTGCCATAAAGGAAACATTAAACCCACAGGGTGTAGCTGTGGTAATAGAAGCACAGCATCTTTGTATGATGATGCGCGGTGTACAAAAGCAAAATTCAGTAACGACTACTTCCGCCTTTGACGGAGAATTTCATAAAGACTCAACACGTAGTGAATTTGTTAAGCTGATTTCTGCGAAATTGAGTTAAGAACTTGTTTTTCATAAGGAAAATGCCACAAAGATTTTTCTAATTAAAACCTTTGTGGCATTTTTGTTTTACTAATTTCCTTACATGAAGCATGCATTTGTATTTCCGGGCCAGGGCTCACAGTTTCCCGGTATGGGCAAAGAGCATTATGAAAATAGTGCCTTTGCCAAAAAATTATTTGAACAGGCCAATGAAATACTCGGCTTTCGTATTTCGGATATCATGTTTAATGGCACAGAAGAAGATTTGAAACAAACCAATGTAACACAGCCTGCCGTTTTTTTACACTCGATGATTGCATTCCGCAGTATCGGCGAGGCCAGGCCTGATATGGTGGCCGGTCATTCGCTTGGCGAGTTTTCTGCTTTAGTGGCAAACGGTACATTGAGTTTTGAAGATGCGGTAAACCTGGTTTCCATCCGCGCAAAAGCCATGCAGAAAGCTTGCGAAATAAATCCATCTACCATGGCAGCAGTATTGGGACTGGCTGATGATAAAGTAGAAGAAATATGCGCGGCGGTGCAGAAAGAAACCGGGGAAGTGGTAGTGCCTGCAAATTATAACTGTCCCGGACAGTTGGTAATAAGTGGCTCACTGAAAGGAATTGACATTGCCTGCGAAAGAATGAAGGCGGCAGGTGCGAAACGTGCATTGGTATTACCTGTTGGTGGCGCATTTCACTCACCCTTAATGGAGCCTGCGAGAAAAGAATTACAAGCTGCTATTGAATCAACACGTTTTCATCGTCCTGTTTGTCATGTGTACCAGAACGTAGTTGCGAAAGCCGTAATTGATAATGAGGAAATAAAACAAAACCTGATTGATCAACTTACAGGCGCTGTGCGCTGGACACAAAGTGTGCAGGCTATGATTGCAGATGGCGCTTCACAGTTCACTGAAGTAGGCCCGGGTAAAGTGTTGCAGGGATTGATACTGAAGATTGATAAGACGATGACGGTGTCAGGTCAGAACTAAGAGTTTGAAAGAGAAAAGGAGGAAAAGAGTGAAGAGTCTTCAAATGGTAAAGTCTTTTCACGTAGTTCTGACATACAATAGAAAATTTTCAACAATTCTCTTTCTCTCCTTTACTCCCTTAGCTAATATCTATCGCACAATTCACCCAACCGGAATCAAAACGGGCATTGTATCTTTTATAAAAATTGATCGCAGATTCATTCCAGTCCAGCACCTGCCATACCACACCACTGAATTTTTTTTCTTTGGCTTCTTTTACCAAACGATCAAATAATAATTTGCCCAGGCCCCGGCCACGCATTTTTTCTGTCACAATGATATCTTCAAGGTACATACGCTGCCCCTTCCATGTAGAATAACGGATATAATACAACGCAACTCCCTCAATGCGGCCATCTTCCTCTGCAACAAATGCCCACCAAACAGGATTAGCACCGAATCCGCTTTCAATAAAATGGTCCATCGTAACTGTTACCTCCTGTGGTGCTTTTTCAAACACCGCCAGTTCATTGATAAGCTCCATTAAGCGTATGCAATCTTCCTTTTCCGCCCTCCTGATTGTAATAGCCATATATACTTTTTTATCAGATTATTAATTGTCTTGAATGCTAATTCTTTTACAAGACTTTTGCTTTATCTCTTGCAATTATTTCTTTGTTGCCTTGAAAGTACCATTGGGTTGAATAAAATTTGCCGCGATTACTTTTCCTTTTTCATCTTCGAGAAACTTCATGCTATAGCCGGATAATGATTTTAACCTGAATTCACCATTGCCTACCGGTACAGTCTCATATTCTGGCTGACCTGGTACAAATACATAGAGCACGTTTTCATTTTTGATATATACTTTCGCTACCATACCACCAAGTTCATATTCACCTTCGTATTTTTTTAAATTTAGTCCTTCTACTGCTACCGGTTTCGGACTACGTTCAAATCTAAACGGCTTTAATCCGAATTGCAATTCTGTTTCCAGTGCTTGTATTTCCCCCATTTTATTCATTACAAACTGTATGGCAGTTCCGCTTCCTTCAGTTGTATCAATACCATTTTTTTTATCTATACCATACAGGTTAAATATATCGTACGTAGAATGCTTCAGCCAATAATTTGCGTTTTTTGTATAAATGAAAAGAGAATCGCCTTTTGCGGTTATGTCAATAGTACCATAGCCCGGATTGCTGTACAATCCTTCATAGTCTTTTGTTGTATGTGTTTGCGGGCCATACTTCTTTTCGGAAGCGGTTTTATTTTTTTCTGTTTCTTTCGCTTCTTTTTTTGCTTCGGCATCAGCTTTCAGTTGAATGCCGTTCCAGTCTTTTCTTGAAATATTCAGCATACGGTCGGCTATAATGTTTTTTACAATACCGGGTAACGCCGATCCATTCTGATTGGTTAGAACAACAATGCCAATACTATCGGAAGGAAAAAAACATGTCATCGCACTGAAGCCATCAATATTGCCGCCATGCTGAACGCGGTAATGCCCGCGATAAGAGGTCATGCTCCAGCCAAAACCATATGTTGAAAAATGTATATCAGGATTTTCTTTATCAGGTAAGCCGCCTGCGCTTACCATTTGCGAACTTATAGCTTCAGCAATATATTGTGGCGGTAATACTTCTCTGCCTTTGTATTTTCCACCATTGATCCAGGCAATAACCCAGTTTGCCATTTCATTGACGCTGCTGTTAATGCTGCCTGCAGGTCCCATAGCATCAATATTATAGTAATCCATTTTTTCAATGATACTATCTTTCTTTACATAGTAACCTGTGGCCGCATCATTGTTTTTTGCCATGTCTTCAACAGAAAAAACAGACCTTTTCATATCCAGGGAATCGAAGATTTTTTCTTTGATGAGTTGCTCCCATTTTTTGCCAAACAATTTTTCCGCAACAACTCCCTGGGCAGTAAACATGAAATTATTATACTGCCATTTTTCACGAACAGAAGCTGTAGGTTCGAGGAAGCGGATACGATAAATCAGGCTATCCCTTGTTGTAGGAAACATATACCATGAAAAATCATGACGCGGCAAGCCGGTGCGGTGGCACATCATATCCCTTATTGTAATGAGATTATCCATCGCATCATTGTAAAACTTTAATTCGGGAAAATAATTTCGTACGGGTTTGTCATATTCAATCTTATCGTCTTTTTCCAGCAAACCAATTAATGAAGCTGTAAATGCTTTGGTACAGGAGCCGATAGCAAATAAGGTATTTGTCGTTACCGGTAATTTTTTTTCAATGTTGCGAAACCCAACCCCTTTGCTATACACTATTTTATCTTTTTCGATAACTGCCACTGCAAATCCGGCTGCTTTCCAGTCTTTTAATATACGGTTAAGCGTCGTGTCCAAACCGGCAAACCTTTTGTCTGTTTTTTGTGCAAACGATACAGTGAAGAATAAAAGCAGGGCTGTAATTGCGGAAGATTTTCTCATAAAGATGTTTTGGTAAAGGAAGTACGCAAATATAAAGTAGGAGCGAATTTCTTCGCAATAATTTAGCCTGGTAATCCGGTACAGTTAATTCAACGCCTGGTTCAGGTCATGGATAATATCCTGTATGTTTTCGATGCCTACACTCATTCGTATAAGCCCGTCTGTTATTCCATATTTTTCCCTTGCTTCTTTTGGTACGCTGAAATGTGTCATGGAAGCAGGATGGCTTAGCAAAGTATCGCAGGTGCCGAGAGAAACGGTGCGGGTACACATTTTCAGTTTATTCATAAAATCAATACCGGCTTGCAGCCCGCCTTTCAATTCAAAGCTCAATATAGCGCCGGGATGGCGCATTTGTTTGGTGGTAATTAAATAATCAGGATGTGATGACAGGCCGTTGTAATTTACTTTTCCTATCGCTTTGTGCTGATCCAGGAAATGAGCGACTTCCATTGCATTGTGACAATGTCTTTCCATTCTTACTTCCAGTGTTTTCATTCCGTTTACCAGCAAGAATGCATCGAAAGGATTTGCGTTTCCTCCAAGCGTTTTGTGTATTAGTTGTCCGCGGGTATTCATGAATTCAATATCTTTTCCCAGTATCACACCGCCTATTGAAGTACCATGACCGTTTAAAAATTTAGTGGTGGAATGAATGACAAAATCTACTCCGAACTGAAAGGGTTGTTGCAGGTAAGGTGTAGCAAATGTATTATCACAAGCAACGATGGCGCCGTATTTTTTTGCGATGAATGTCAGTTCTTCTATATCTACACATTGAATGGTTGGGTTTGCCGGTGTTTCGAGATACAGCATTTTTATCCCCGGATTTTTTTTAAAAGCTTCTTCAGCTATATTTATATCGCGGAGGTCATTGATGATGGCTGTAATACCGAGTGCAGGCAAAACGGTTCTTAATAATTCTTCGGTTCCCCCGTACAGTGAGAAATGGGTAAGTATTTTATCTCCTGCTTTTAAGTTCATCAGCATCAGTGTATTTATTGCAGCCATGCCAGACGACTGGAGCAATGCTTTTAATTGAAGTGCATTTCCTTTTTCATCTTTCAATCCGAAACTTTCTAATGCCGCAATTTTATTTTCCGCTTCGGCAAATGTAGGGTTGCCCCAACGCGAATAAATGTAACCTTCTTCTTTGCCACTGAAACGCCGCATGCCCTGCTCTGCTTCATCATATACGAAAGTGCTTGCAGCATAAATAGGTGTCAGGTGTGCGTACAGGGGATCCTGCTCATGTCCGCTATGAACTGATGCTGAGCTGAAACCCGAAAGCGGGAAATTTTTATCCATAGAAGTTGAATTAACTATTGTATGAATATTTCAAAAATAGCCAATTCAGTTAATCCTTAGATGGATCAGGTTATATAATAAGTTGAAATATTTTAACCTTATTAATGGGTATATTATAACCAGGAATATTGAATCATGATAAAACCTGCCAGGGCTCCTTACAGTTCATTTTAATTAAAAATCCCGATAGCTATCGGGATTTAGTTCTGTTTTATTTGCCGGTAAGTTTTGGATCCCGCCACATCCATGCAGCGAGGCCTAATGCAAAAATGAAAGAGGTGCCAAATACTTTCCAGGCAAAAATATCCGGATCCTTCTCTATTTCTTTCATCATATCTTTTTTGTCAAAAAGAAAGTAGAGTGAGAGAAAGATAACACTGAAGTAAATAAAGTACAGCGCCAGCCTGAACCAGAATTTTTTCTTACGGCTGCCGCGTTTGCTTTTTGATGATTTTCTTCTGCGTCTTCTTACTGGTGGTTGTTCTTCCATTTATTTTTTTTAATAAGCCCAGGTTACCAATGTGGCACCCCATGTAAATCCTCCACCAAATGCCGCGAAAACAAGTTTATCTCCTTTCTTTAATTGTTTTTCCCATTCCCATAAGCATAATGGAATAGTTGCCGCTGTAGTGTTTCCAAATTTTCCAATATTCATCATTACTTTTTCGCTGCTTAATCCCATTCGTTGTGCTGTTGCATCTATTATCCGTTTATTCGCCTGGTGTGGTACCAGCCATGCTATATCATCTCCTGTAAGGTTATTTTTTTCTAATAATT
>JAEUVI010000261.1 GCA_016787105.1 Chitinophagaceae bacterium
TGCAGGTGTGGTAAAAGATGTTAACAACGATACTCCCGATGCCGCCACTTTTGAAACATCCGATTACGCATTTACGCCATTACAGAAAATAGATGAAATGCCACCGTTAAAATACCCGGTTGGTTTTAAAAGCGCCATGCCTGCACTCACCGAAGGCAGCAACAAAGCCGTGGCAACCCTGCCCGCATTTAATGCGCCTGCCCGCTCTGCATTGCTGAATACATTGCCCGGAACTGTTTTGTCAAATACAGTATTTCAAAAATTTATTGACGATTTAAAAGCTACCGTTGCCACAAAACTGAATACAGAAAATACAAAGAAAATAGATGCTTATCTCAAAGCAAAAAAGATAACCACATCGCAGGCTATTGCCGGCGAAGCAATCGGGCTATGGTTGCAAAGCAAGCCCACTGTGGCACTCTATTTATTTTGTAAAGCCCTGCAGGCAGATTACAACGATATGAACACAGCCAACAATTTGGCTTCGCTGCTCAATGCGTATGGTTATTCAGAAAAAGCCATTCCCATTTTGCAATATGTAAACAGTAAAATCAATAATAACCCCGAAGTGTTGGCGAATACAGCCATTGCATTTTACAACCTTGGCGATATGGATAATGCGTTGAGTTTTGCCGACAAGAGTATTGCCAAAGACAGCCTGAACGCAAGGGGCAACAAAGTAGCAGCCTTTGCACATTTAAGCAAGGCATCGCAAACCAATAACAAAGCCGAAGCGGATAAAGCCATTGGTTGTTTGAAACGGTCGCTGAAAGGACAGTACGACCGTGAGGTATCAGAATTATTAAACAAAATAGAAGCCAATCATCAAAAGCAAAACGATTTTGTCAATACCAATTTTAAAGAATTTCCCATGCTGCGCCGGTTGCAACTTCCAGCCATGAACGAAAGTTTATCCCAGGCAAAATCGTTCAACCAGTTTTTAGAAAAAGAAAAAGCTGCGTTGTCAAAAACTATGGACAACATCACGGCTGTATTAAATAAAATTCCGGAAAAAGATATGAAGCAAACCGTTGCAAACCTCAGTCAAAATAAAGGAACGGCTATGATGATGATAAAAGCGTCCAATATTCTAAACCAAAGTACAATTGGGTACATGAAAATGAAAAGCGACCTGGAACAGATTTTTTTGCAGGATAAAAAAGATTTGACTGCAGCCTACAATAATAAAATAACTGCTATTACTAAAAAATATGATGTACGGCTAAAAAAACTGGAAGGTGGTGAAGATAAAGCTAATGAAGAGGAGGAGATAGAAAGATTGAAGAAAGCCCGTTGTGCAGACTACAACAAGGAAAATGCAGAATATCTTTCCAGTGTGGCAAAACTAACCAACCAGTTTGCACAGAGAAGCGAATTGGTAAGCCGCAATTATTTCAGGGATTATGCTAACTGGAAGCCGGTACTATTGCAAGACAACAGCAACCGGTGGTTCCTGGATGCAGAAGCAAATTACATTCATGATGTACAAAAAATTCTTTCGCTGTACACATACATTGTGCCTTGCATTTACCCGTCGGAGCCAATAAAAGAGGATAAAAAACCAGCCAAACTCAAAGAATGGGAGGACAGTTACTGTGCTAATTTTAAAGGAGCGGTAGGATTAGTCGGTGTGAAAATGAACTGGGCCTGTAATTCAATAAGCGTATCCGGCGGAGAAGGTTTTGTTGGTGAAATTGGGTTGACCTTTAATGACAACGGCAGTTTTAAAGAAGCAACCATCGGTGCAGGCATTGGTGTAGAAGGGCATGTAGGAATGCAGGGTGTAACTTCTATATCAGCAGGTGCTTCAGCAATGGAATATATTACCGTTGGCGCCGATGCAAATGGCAATATACAGGTAAATGACTGGGGCATTACAGCCGGCGTATCAGCAGGTGGAAACATAGGTGCTGTTGGCGGAGAAGCGAATATTGCATCCACCAATATTTCTGTAAATGAAGGTGTAAAAGCAAACGGTTATATACCCGATGCATTGGGAATAAACTAAAAATGAAAATTTATACAAATGGCTTTAACCATTTTCAATGATTACCTCAGAAAAATCGGTGAGGTTAACGGGTACAATAAACTAAATGAAGAAAAATTACTTTCCAATACAGAAGATACAAGTTACTGATATATCA
>JAEUVI010000272.1 GCA_016787105.1 Chitinophagaceae bacterium
ACCTGCAATACTGTCCTTCTGGCCTTTTCTTCATCTCATTGACAGAGGAAACGGTATAAGTGCCGAGACCTCATTAGTAAATTCTTTATCCCCCGCCAGCCTGATCTCTTTTTTCGTTCCGTGGGCTACACAAAAAGGGGAAATATTTACAGACACAGATCCCTTATTGCGCAATTGTTATATAGGGATAATACCTTTTATTTTTTTTACTGCTTATATTATAAATAAAAAGAAAAAAAAATTATTTGAACAATTCCTGATTTTTCTTTTTTTCTTATTTCTCGTTTTCAGCTTAGGAAAATTTGGCGGCCTACGCTTACTTGCATACCACATTCTTCCTTTAATGGATACTTTTAAACATCCGGCAAAGACAAAATTATTTTTCCTGTTTGCTGCAATACTTATTTCTGCCTTTTCAATGCAACATTATACCAGGGAGCCCCAGTTTTATAAAAAAAATATTATGAAAATTCTCTGGCTGCTTTTATTAGTAGCGGCCTTTTGCTTTCTTTTTGGCTTACTTAAAAGCAGTATATGGATTTTATTTTCCAGAGAAACAACAAATAATATATCAACAGGCACATTTATAAAGGAAATTCGGGATAGCTTTTCTTTTTATGATACTCTTTTCCTGAATAGTGTTGTATTATTAATCATAACAGCAATTTCATTATTACTAGTAAGGAAAAATCTGTTAATAAAATTCTTGTTACCCCTGGTTTGCATAGATGTATTTATTATTCTCCAGGGCATGCTTCCTTTAACTTATGTAAAAAACAATACTCCTTCAGAAGTAGCAAAAATATTAAACGCGCAGCCCGCAGGGTACCCTTTACCAGATACAGCATCATCCCTGGCTTTATATTCACAGGACGGTATGAAATATTTCAATCTGATGGGATGCATGAACCCTTATAACAAAAAGCCGGGAAGATCTGATTATGTGATCACACCCAGCAATCTTAGCACCCAGGATTTTTTCTGGAACTACAAGTTATTCCGTAATAAAATCATGAAATATCCACTTATATATGTGGCAGATACAGTATTCAACATTCAGGACACTGCTTTATTTTTAGCAGAAGAGTCAACCAGAAAAGCTGCAGTCTCAAATCAACAAACTAATACCCAGGAAATCAAACTTACCACGACCAATACAAAGCCTACAAATATAATAATCAGAAAGTTCTTTCCTGGTAAATTTGAATTCCATGTAACAAATAGCAACACTGCATTACTTGTGCTGCAACAAAACTATTATCCCGATTGGAAGGTATTTGTCAATGGTGTGAAAAAAGAAATAGAGCCAGTAAATATTACATTCATGGGAGTTAAGTTGACGCCCGGAACAAATAAAGTTATTTTCGAATACTCTGCCCCGCTGATATTGCCCTCATTGATTTTGTCTTTGGTATTTTTATCTACGGGTATCTTTGTCTTTTTTATAAAAAGAAAACAAAAAAGTTGAACAGGACAACAACTAATATCATACGTTTCTTCATGGATGAATGTATTCCCCCGATAATCAGGGACAGTAAATGGTTTATGTATCCTTTTTTCTGGTATTGGTTCAAAGGAAAGAACATCCCTTTCTATATGGATTTCAAAAAAATAGTGAACAACCTAACTACAGAAGAGTTTGAAAATTCTTATAGACAGCTTGATTGCAAGGCTGGCGATCGCCCCACGGATTTGAACACTTTGTGCATTGAGCATATGTTAAAAAAAATTCCGGCAGGTAATTTATCATTTCTGGATGTAGGTTGCGGAAGAGGGTACTGGCTGAACCGTTTGAGACAAGAAGGGAAAACCAATCTTACTGGCTGCGACGTGTTTGAGAATATGCAATTGCCTTGGGCCAATTATATAAAGTGTAATATTGAAAGCCTCCCATTTGAAGACAAATCCTTCGATATTGTTTCATGCCACCATACCCTTGAACATGTGAGGGATATAGAAAAAGCTGTAAACGAATTAAAACGTATTACCCGTAAGCAGTTAATTATTGTAGTGCCTCGCCAACGTTACAATTATTATACACTAGATCTTCACCTGCATTTTTTTTGGATAGAACAAGAATTGACCCGCCTTATAAATCTTAAGAGATATGAATGCCGCAACCTTACAGGCGACTGGTGTTATATTGGTTATATTGACAATTAATCTTTAAATTCTTTTACCTTTTAAAGCGTCAGTTACCGCTTCATCCATGAGCCTTTCCGCATATGGTCTTGATATCTCATTTAGTTTCTCAATTGCCGCATGAATTTCATCCTTATTTCCAGTTTTAATTATTTGCTTAAGTTTCAATATCGCTTGCTTTGTCGTTTCATTTTCTGAGTCAGAGAGAAAAGATTTATTTTTTTGCAAAAAAGATTCTGTTGTACCAAGTATCTGTTCTGCCTCTGTTTGTGCTTCAACCAATGCCCTTACCTGTATATCGCTTTGTGCATAAGTAATAGACTCTTCAAGCATTTTTTCTACTTCTGCATCTGTTAACCCATATTGTGGTCTTACTTCAATCGCCTGCTGCACACCGCTTCGAAGTTCTTTTGCAGTAACAACCAATATACCATCTGCGTTTACCAAAAAGGAAACTTCCACTTTTGGAAGACCTGCCGGCATTCCGGGAATCCCGGAAAGATTAAACTCTGCTAGTTTCCGGTTATCCTTCACTAAATCCCTTTCGCCCTGGTATACTGAAATGCGCATACTGCCCTGGCCGTCCTTTTGAGTAGTATATTGCCGGCCTGCTTTCGCAGGTATTTTGGAATTGCGTGGAATAAGTACATCCATCAACCCGCCCATTGTTTCTATACCTAATGAAAGCGGAGTAATGTCAAGCAATAAAAAGTCTTTATTGTTTCCCGCCAGTATATCAGCTTGTACTGCGGCTCCCAAAGCGACTACCTCATCTGGGTTCAACGAATCATGCAGTTTCATTTGAAAAAAATTCTCAACAGACTCTTTTACAAGCGGCACACGTGTAGACCCACCTACCATTATTACTTCATCTATATCCCCGATACTCAGCTGCGCATCTGCTAAAGCATTTTTACAAGATGTTAATGTTCTGCTTACAAGGGGAGATATTAGATTTTCAAATTCAGATCGTGAAAGAGAGATTGGACTACCTGATATTTCCGAATAAAAATCAGGCATAGAACTTAATTCTTTCTTTGCACCTTCTGCTTTCAGACGTAACTCCTGCAGTAGGTTTTTATTTGCATCCAAAAGGCTTCTATCTATTTTCAGTTTTTCTACCCAATAAGATAAAACCGCCAGGTCAAAATCATCTCCTCCAAGATACGTATCTCCATTAGTGGATAAGACTTCAAAGACTCCGTTTGTGATTCTCAAAATGGAAATATCAAATGTTCCGCCACCAAGATCATATACTGCAATGGTCTTTGTTTCATCCTTCTTCAGACCTAATCCATACGCAAGACTTGCTGCTGTAGGTTCATTAATAATGCGAAGGACATCCAGCCCTGCCAATTTTCCCGCATCTCTTGTTGCCTGCCGTTGCGCATCATTGAAATAAGCTGGAACCGTTATTACCGCTCTTTTCACTGGTGTTTTCAATATATGCTCTGCTCTTACTTTTAACTCCTTCAGTATAAGAGAGGATAGCTCAACTGGCGAATAAAACAAATCGCCGACCTGTACCTTTACGAGATTATCAGAATTATCATCATGTATTTTATAGGTAAAGTGAGAAGATACACTTCTCATATCATTGTATGATTTTCCCATCAATCGCTTTGCCGAAAAGATGGTATTGAATGGTTCAGTAATAAGATATTCTTTTGCTTCATCGCCCACAGTAACCTTTCCTGAGTCACCAAAATGAATAACGGAAGGAACCAATGTACTCCCATCATATTCTTTAAGTACAACCGGCTCTCTTGTGTCAGGATAAATAATAGATACGAGGCTATTTGTAGTACCTAAGTCAATACCAACAATTATATCCTGTTGCTGCAGGCTACCAGTAGAAATGTTTATTCCAATCTTTGCCATAATGTATATTAAACTTCAATATCTTACTTTTACAAAAAATATATCAAAACTACGCATTCGCAGTTAAATACGCGATAATCGCAATAACATACTATGCTATTTAACTCAAAAGAATTTCTTTTATTTTTTCCAATTGTAACTCTTCTATATTTCCTAACACCGCATAAATTCAGGTGGATTCAGTTAATCTGTGCAAGTTGCATATTTTATGCTTCATTCATACCCTCTTACCTGCTGATTTTATTTGCCCTTATCATTATTGACTTTACAGCCGGTATTTTGATAGAGAAAAAAACAAATAAAAAGAAATGGCTTATCATAAGTATCGTTGCCAACCTGGGGCTTTTATTTGTATTTAAATACTATGATTTTTTTATCTCAAGCTTCGATAGAATATCCGGTTCGCATAGTACACTACTGCATCTTGCGCTTCCTATAGGTCTATCTTTCCATACTTTTCAATCGCTGAGTTATACAATAGAAGTATATAGAGGGAACCAAAAAGCGATAAAACATCTTGGATACTACTCTCTATATGTGATGTTTTATCCGCAATTAGTCGCTGGCCCAATAGAACGTCCTTATAATCTTTTACCACAACTACAGGCAAGACATTCTTTTTCCCCGCAAAACCTGTATGAAGGTTTACGGCTAATGGCGTGGGGCTTTTTTAAGAAAACTGTAATCGCAGATAGGTTAAGCGGTTACGTTGATACCGTATTCAGTTCTCCAAAAGAAGTGTATACAGAAAACATCTGGCTGGGTATTATATTTTTTGCAGTGCAGATTTACGCTGACTTTTCAGGATATTCGGATATTGCGCTTGGTTCTGCCCGCTGCATGGGATTTGAATTGATGATTAACTTTAACCGGCCTTATCAATCCGATAGCGTTCGCGAATTCTGGAAACGATGGCATATTTCTTTGTCGTCATGGTTTAAAGACTACGTATATATTCCACTTGGTGGAAATAAAAAAGGAATATGGAGAAAAAGAGTAAATATTCTTTTGACTTTTGTACTAAGCGGATTGTGGCATGGAGCCGGCTGGCATTTTATTATATGGGGGTTGCTCCATGGCTTTTATGTGGTAGTATACGAGCTACTTTCTCCTGCTGTAAAAAAAATAAAAGCCGCAAAAGGAATCAGAGTTCTAATGACTTTATTTCTTATATCATTTGCATGGATTTTTTTTCGTGCATCTTCTTTACAAAACGCAGCAGACATAATTACCCAAACTGTACACACATCAAATTTATCTTTCAGCCATATGGCCTTGAAGCAAAATTCTTCATTTCAAATAGGCAATTTTTCAATTGCATTTGTCATCGCATGTACCTTATTCATGTTTTGTATCGAAAAAATCACAAATCCATTGCTTACCAATATGAATAAAAACAAAACCTACGATATTCTTTTTTTTACAACAACAGTCCTATTGATTATATTCTTTGGTGTTTTTCATAAGACCAGTTTTATTTATTTTCAATTCTAAGCCATGTACTTAAGAAGACTCATTATTGTAATTTTGATGATTCTGGCTGGCAGCTTTTTAATCGGAAAGACATTTGATATCCGGTATAAAAAAAGATGGGAATATTTCTTTTTCACCAAACCTGAAGAGGCTGTATATGGCAAAGAAAACTACGACATACTGTTTTTCGGAAATTCAAAAATTCATTCTGGACTGAACCCTTTTTATATCGATTCAGTTACAAAAATGAGTTCTTATAATTTTGCTGTAGGATCTGCGGAGGAACAAGAAATGAAAATGCTGGCAACTGCATATCTGGACAACCATAACCCTCCGAAATTCGTAGTTATCGGTGTTGACAATTCAATGTTGATTAAATACAACATCCTGAAAGAAAGGTTCGTATACCTATATTACCTTCAAAATGATACTATAAAAAAATTTATGCAGCAAAACGGTTTTGCAACAAGTCTTATTAAAGCTGCTCCATTTCTAAAATACAGCTTCTTTGACGAATACAACAGACCGTCCCATTTTACCGGAAAGGAAAAAATTAATGGCCATTTTTATAAAGGCTTTTTCAATCCATTTACAGAACTCTCTGCTGACACTACTACAATAACCAGACAGTTCTACAAAACGCTTCCGCAGGCAGAAACTATTAATGATACATCCGCAGCTATGCTCAGGCAAACCGTGGAATTGTTTCAATCCAAAGGAACGAAGGTTGTTTTTTTATACACCCCTGTAAAAAAAATCAGGAAAGGCGGTCTTTTATCAGAAAGAGATTCTTTTTTTATTAAACTAGAAAATACATACAATATACCTGTGCTTTATACCGACACCAGTACTTTATTTGAACAAAAATATTTTGTAGACGATTACCATCTCAATAAACCCGGCTCGAGGATCTTATCAATACTTGTTGCGGAGTTTATAAAAAAACTGCATTGATACTGATTTTGCATTTAAAATGAATCGCCCTTAAGTTGGCAAAGGAACCTTACAAAAAGGCCGGTTTTGAACCGGCCTTTTTGTATTTATCGCATCAGGTACATTTTACCGTATCCCTTATTGAAGTATTTATCAGTATTATCTCCATCTGCCTTGTACTTATCAAGCGATTTACCATTCAGGTTTGTAATCACCCTGTACAGATAAATACCATTTGCAAGTTTCTGGCCATACTGATCTGTTCCATCCCATTTAAATTCAGTAAACAACCTGCCAATATGAAGTGGCCCTAGCTCCTGCTTTGTAATTTCTCTTACAACTTTACCCGTGATAGTCAATACCTGTATACGTATATTTTGGGGAACTTCGCTGCCCGTAACGGTAAATACAAAAGCAGTAGAAGTAGTGAAAGGGTTCGGATAATTCAGCATATTTGATATCATCGGTTTATTAATGACCTGGAATGATACCCTGTACTGCATTTTACCGGAATTATTATGGCTTTTATCCTTACCGGTAATAATCAATTCATATTCCCCATCCTGAGTAAAATACGGACGGAAGTCGACTGTGGCTGTATTATCCGTATTTGGAGCTTTGCCAGCTTCGTTAAATCTTAGTGTATCATTATTGAAACTAAAATTCCGTATCGCACCATCAGGATAACGTACCTGAACTGTTACAAGCGAAGTATCGTCCAGTATCATCCACTTTGCTTCGTCTTTCAACTTTATAAATATCTCCGGCTTGGCAGAAACAATATCCCTGTTCAAAATATGAACTCCATCAAAAGTTACATCCATAAGCGGGTTCAGGCTGTCAGGTTTTACATATACCTCGTGAAAAGTGAAATTATTAAAATGAAACTGTTCAGGCTGATCATCATCAGGGTTTATATCTAGATACAAAGTATTCAAACCTGCCAGCGCCTCTGTATTAATCCGCTCATTCAAATTCAACGTATCGCCGGATATAAGATTCTTTTGGCGTGACACGGGTATAATAGTCGGAACATTATTACGATCTGTTATAACCATTTTTACTTTTAGGCTGTCGAAAGCAGCATCACTTATATTTTTAAAAGCAATCCTGAAATCCAATGGCTCACCTATTTCAAGCGTGTCTTTAATCTGGATGCTTATGTTAGGCGCTATTGCCCCCTCGGGAACTGGTTCATAATTTATTCTCAGGTACCTTAATTGGTATGGGGTAAGGTTTACAGAATCTGCATTACGCATACGAACTTTAAGAAAAGGAAATTGAACAGGATCGATAGACGAAATATCAAAATCCTGTTGTGTCGTGTTAAGTCCTGTAAAAAGAACCGATTCAGTGGTATCTGATCTAACTCCAATGACATCCAATATAGGGTTATCGCCATTT
>JAEUVI010000135.1 GCA_016787105.1 Chitinophagaceae bacterium
ATCATCTTTTTCATATTTCGCGATTTTTATTTTTTGAATTATGGTTTCGCAGGCGTTTTATGAGACGTTATTTTATTGCACTGGTTTAATGCGTAACAGCCATTTTAACAAAGAGTTTACTAAGCGTATAGAATAACAACTACGCATCTGTCTGACCGGTTATTTACGTTACTGGCTTCTGATCAATTATTACATTGATAAGAAAATGAGTTTACTGAAATTATCAAGCTGGCAGCCAGGTATAATGAGGTAAAATGTGAAGTGTTAAATAGTATGCGGCTGGTTACATTACTTCTTTTCACCGCCTTGGGGACCGTAGAATATAACCCAGGTAGCAAAATCAGTTGTAAAATTTTCAAACCGGTGTTCGATACCTGCAGGAACAAATAATGCATCGCCGGTTTTACAGCTTACTTTTTCATTGTTACGGGAGAAGATACCCGATCCACTTGCAATGATATATAACTCGTCCTGCTTATGAGGTGTTTGCAAATCTATTTTTTGCGGAGCATAATATTCAACACTCATGCTGCCGTGCTGCATAACTGTAACAAAGCGGTTCTTTTCTTCTTTTGATAATTGATTGACCGCTTCTTCAATTGAAACTTTAAAATTCATTTTATAACTGTTTCTTCTTCAGAAAAGCGGATACCATGCAATTGCAGTTCTTTTAATACCGGCTCATATATTTCTTTTAATACCGGAATATGCAGTCCTTTCAATTGTATTTGCTTTTTGAGAATCATCTTTGCGGCAATCCCCAAAGGCAGTCCTACTGTTTTTGCCATCGCGGTACGTAAACTATCATCGCCCTTTACAACTAACAGACTCTTTACTCCCGACTCACTACTCCCTGTTCTCCACTCTATCTCGTGCAGCATCACAATCATGTCTTTATCCTTCGCATTTAATACCAGCCTTGTTTCAAGTAGATACTGCAATATATCTGCAGATGATTTTGCGGTAGCCGGTATTGGTTTTACCTCAAATAAATCGAGAAAATCAAATTGCTCTGTCACTTCTGCCTGGTATTCTTCTGCTACATATAGTTTAAGATATTCCATCCATGTCATATCACGCAATTCAATTCCATTCAGTTTGAAATGCATCCATTCATTGATTGTTTTCAAACCTTTGATTTCGTTTTCATCATCCGTATCAGTAAGCCCGAGATGACAAACAACATCCCATCCACGGCAGAAGGCTGCGTAACGCAATGTAGTGCGGATAAATGTGGATGCAGTTTCCAGGTTATATAAAGTTGCATAGCTTATTGAGTCACGATTGGGATACCATGCCAGCACGGGAAGATCGCCTGCATTTATCTCCGGGCATTTTTCAAATATCTTATCATACAGCAGTTCCGTTTTTTGCCCATTCTCTTTGTAAATGGCTCCTGCTTTACCCGCAAGTACTACATTGCGCGGGTTCCAGCTTATTTTATAATGCCAGGGGTTATCATCGCTTTCCGGCGCTACCAATCCGCCGCAGTGAGATTTGAATGAAGTAACAGTTCCGCCTTTTGCATGAATATCATCTATAATCTGCATCGCACTCATATGATCGATGCCAGGATCCAATCCCATTTCACACAGGAACAGCAATCCTTTTTTTTCAATATCCTTTTGCAGGCTTTTTATTTTATCATCAATGTAAGAAGCAGTAAGAAGGTTTTTAGAACAGCTAACGCAATCTTTTGCTACAAGAAAATGAAGGGCAGGAGGGAGCAGGGAAATAACAATATCTGCAGCAGCAATCGCATTCGCCCTTGCAGTATCGTCTGTTATATCAAATGAAACGGCTTTTGCATTCGGCGAATTACCAATCTTAGCCTGTACAGTTTTTAAGTCTGCGTCTGCTACTGTTACTTCCCAGTTTTCTTCGGAAGTTGTTTTTACGAGGTAGTCAATTAAAACAGTTGCAGATTTTCCAGCGCCAAACAATAAAATTTTTTGCATAGTAACACGCTTATCAAAGCGGGAAAGTTAGCACAAATAGCGGGAAGAAGGAAAACAGAAAGCTGTACTGAATACTATAACCCTACAGTATCGCCCGCTGCTTTTGATTCTACATTAATAACACGGTA
>JAEUVI010000282.1 GCA_016787105.1 Chitinophagaceae bacterium
ATGCTTATGACACGAATAATCAGAAAATGATAGAAGCACTAATACCAAAAGCAGGATTTCTCGCTTCTGCTGTAGGAGCATCAGGTGCTGTAATGGGCGTTATGGTAGGGTTTGCTTATTTGTTTCCTAACACGGAATTCATGATAATCCCTATCCCTATTCCCGTTAAGGCTAAATGGCTGGTATTGGCATACATTGTCTTGGATTTATTCGGTGGATTTGGAAATTTCAGTGGTGATAATGTGGCTCACTTTGCTCACCTTGGAGGTGCATTGGTAGGTTTTATCATTGTTTTTATCTGGAACAAAACCAACCGGAAATCGTTATACTAACAGAGTTTCCCTGAAAATAATAACAATCTTTTTTCTGTGCTACTGCATGGTTGTTGTAAATTTATAGAGTGAACCGAAGACTATGAGCTACTACGAAAAGAATTACCGTCGTCGCCTTACTATAGGCCATGAAAACAATGCGTTGATTACCCTCATTGCAATCAACCTTACAGTATATGTGATTTTCGCATTTATCAGGGTATTTTATTTCTTCAGTGGTATTCCTGCGGCTGAGTATAATAAGGATATTCTTAACTGGTTCACATTACCCGCAAGCTTCGATGTTTTTCTAACCAGGCCCTGGACCATACTTACTCATTTCTTCATGCACGATCCGGTGAATGTATGGCATGTATTCGGCAATATGCTTTGGCTATGGGCTTTCGGTTATATTATGCACGATCTTACCGGCAATAAGAAACTCGTTCCTATATTTATTTATGGCGGATTGGCGGGCGGCATTTTTTTCATGGGTGCTTTTAATCTTTTTTCGGTACTGAAACCCGAACTTCCTGTTGCTACAGCGCTTGGTGCATCTGCAGGTGTAATGGCAGTAGCAGTAGCTACTACAATGATTTCCCCGGATTACAGGATATTCCCGATGCTTAATGGCGGTATACCATTGTGGGTATTGACTGTGCTATTCGTCATTATTGACTTTGCCACTATACCTTATACTAATGAAAATACCGGCGGCCATATTGCCCATATTGGTGGCGCTATTATGGGTTTTATTTTTATTTTCCTGCTGCGGCGCGGCTACGACTGGAGTGAGTGGATGAATAACTTTTTCGAGTGGGTCAAAAATCTTTTTAATCCCGACAGGCCAGGACGAAAAAAAGGAAAAGTTATCCGTGACGAATATTTTTACAAAAAAACGAAACAGCCCTACACAAAAACGCCTAATATAACCCAGCAGCGTATAGATGAAATACTGGATAAAATAAACCAGAAAGGCTACCAGTTTCTTACCGATGAAGAAAGAGAATTACTGAAAAGAGCAAGCGAGAAAGAAGATTTGTAGGGTTTGTAATATTAACAAAAACTGATTTGTGCCAACCTGTTTTGTGCATACTACTCTCTTTTATTAATCGTTATTCTAAAGCGATTTCCTATAAACATATTTAGCAGGAAAAACTCTTTCCTCTTTAATTTACATCAATGGCATCTGGTTTTCGTCTTTTTACAAAACGATTTTTACTTATTCTAAACATTGTCATTGTTTTTTTCTTCCTGTTAGCTTGCCTCGCTCCATATGTAAACCCGGAAAAATGGTGGTTCATTTCAGTATTAAGCCTTGCATTTCCGTTTTTATTGATTGCTGTAATTGTATTTTTTATTTTCTGGGTTTTTGTAAAACCAAAGTTTGTAGTTTTTTCCATTATCGCATTGCTTGCAGGCTGGAAGAATACAAGCCGTTTATTCGCATTTAATAAACAAAGCGCTTTTGATTATACAAAGAAAAAAGATGAGCTGCGTATTGTAACGTGGAACGTAGCCCGGTTTATTGAATTGAAAAAAAACAATAACAAAGGCAGCCAGCAACGGATGGAAATGATGGAACTGCTGAAAAAACAAAATGCCGATGTGCTTTGCCTCCAGGAATTTCATACATCTATTAGCCCCGATTACTATAATAATATCAGCTACATTCAGAAAGAATTAAACTACCCCTGGTTTTATTTCTCTTATGTTCCGGATACAAAAGACCATTGGTACAGTTCGATTATTTTTTCGCGACTGCCAATGATTGATAGCGGTATTATTACTTATCCCAAACCCGGCATTACTGAAGTACTGTTACACGCGGATTTGAAATTCAATAATGATACGGTGCGGGTGTACACTACCCATCTGCAATCTGTTTTGTTTGAAAAAGCAGATTATGAAAAAATAGAAAAAATACAGGAAGCGGATGACGGCCTTTTAAAAAACTCAAAAAGCATTTTTTCAAAACTCCGGATTGCCAGTAGTATACGCGGCCGCCAGGCAGATGCCGCGGAAAAGCATTTAAAAAGTAGCAGATATCCTGTTTTACTTACCGGGGATTTGAACGATGTACCGACCTCTTATACCTACGCCAGCATCCGTGGCGATATGCAGGATGCATTTCTCGAAAAAGGCTTTGGAATCGGGCGTACTTTTTCATCGCTTTCGCCCACACTCCGTATAGACTATATTTTTGCGGATAAAAATTTTTCGGTACAACAGTTTAGTAAATCTTCCCGGAACCTTTCGGACCATTACATGATTGTAGCTGATGTGAAGCTTAAAAGTGCAGTACAAAAGATTAAATTATAGTTTCACTATTGGGGAAATCCTATTTTTGCGGCACCTGAAATCATTGCCTCTAAAGCACGGTTTATTTTATGAGTGAATTGAAAGTTTATAATTCGTATACAAGGGAAAAAGAAGTATTCAAATCCATAACACCCGGTCACGCGGGAATGTATGTATGCGGACCTACTGTAAGCGGTGAAAGTCACCTGGGGCATGCCCGTCCTTATATCACTTTTGATGTGGTATACCGCTACCTGATGCAGCTTGGCTATAAAGTACGCTATGTACGAAATATCACTGATGCGGGGCATTTTGAAGAAGAAGGGCGTGAAGCGGAAGATAAAATTTCAAAAAAAGCAATACTGGAAAAACTGGAGCCGATGGAACTGGTGCAGAAATACACCAATCTTTTTCATTGGGCCATGGACCAGTTTAATTGCCTCCCTCCATCAATAGAGCCAACTGCTACCGGGCATATTACCGAGCAGATAACGATGATACAAAAAATTATCGCGGCAGGCTATGGCTATGAGAAAAACGGGTCAGTTTATTTCGATGTAAAAAAATATGCTGAATCACATGATTATGGAAAATTAAGTGGCCGCATTATTGATGATTTGCTGGAAACAACAAGAGTGCTTGAAGGGCAGGAAGAAAAAAGAGACAGGGCTGATTTCGCCTTG
>JAEUVI010000283.1 GCA_016787105.1 Chitinophagaceae bacterium
ATGAAAATCATTTTTTCCTTCGTTTCTGCCGTCTTGACAAGGTCAGCCCAACTTCCTTTAAAAAAGTTTATACCTTTTTCTTGTGCAAATACATTCACAATGTTCAGAATAGCTATAATCAAAGTCAAAATCTTCTTCATAATGTATTTTACTAATAGCTGAATATTTTATGCCCGACTAATGATGCCGCGTACAATCGCAAACGTTAATACAATGCCCTACAGCTTATAAGTGTGGAAGTATTCTCCCGATATATTGGAACAATTTGTCTGCTCAGAGCTTACGCTGATTGAGTAGTTAAATTTACCATTTAATGGTTAAAGTTCAATGGGATTCAATCAAATTAATACTTGCCAATCCCCGACTTGCAGATAGAACATTTATGATAATGTATATCCTGAAGTTTATTTTCTTATAAGATCAATTTTTTCTAACGCTAAGCGTTTTTTTATCCAATCTTCAAACTTTGCTTTGTTTTCTGTGGTAAAATCTTTCTGGGCCTGGTAAATAAACAAAGTTGAATTGCTTGTACTGTCATTGTTATAGTAAAATGTATTGTTGGAAATAGATAGCGATAGTATGTTTGGAAAAATTATTCTTGCTTCCTGGAGAATTTGCTTGCTGTCAAATGTGTTTTTAGCAATTTGGGCTTCCAATGCCTGGATTTTTTTGTTTTTTTCATCAACAATTACATCCTTGCTTTTGATTTCATTTAAAATATTATTTCGTAACAATTGAATTTTATCTGCACTGTCTTGCCTTATTATCAGTTTTGTTTCCGGAATGTTCTTAGCGGATAACCTGGTATTTAAACTATCAATTTCCTCTTTGGTAAACCTTTTTGATAAGAATGCCAGTTCAATTATTTTAGGATTGCTGTTGTAATTTGTTTTTTTATAAACGATAGTACTTCCTTTATCAGTAAATTCCTTTTCGATAAAATTATTTACTGATTGCTGGTATTTTTGTTGTACATATAATCTGTACGCAAAGTAAATGCTGGGCAATAGCATTAATAATACAACTATGCTGATTGCATATCTTACCTGTTTTTGATACTTCTTGTCAACTTCTTCTTTAAGAGGATATTTTAAAAACTTTACAATACTGAATGTAGCAATGCAGATGAAAACACAGTTGATGCCGTAAAGAAAAATAGCACCAAAAAAGAATTTGAAATTGCCGGTTGCTAATCCATAGCCTGCAGTACAGAGCGGCGGCATTAATGCTGTGGCAATAGCAACGCCCGGTATAGGATTTCCTTTTTCCACCCTTGTAACTGCAATAACACCAACAAGCCCGCCAAAGAACGCAATAAGGATATCATAAATATTGGGTGATGTTCTTGCCAGTAATTCTGATTGAACTTCTTTGAACGGACTTAAGAAAAAATAAATTGAAGAAACCAGGAGTCCGGCAAGGGTAGCAATAAGCAGGTTTCTTAGTGATTTTTTCAAAAGTCCAAAGTCGTACATGCCTAATGCAAAGCCAGAAGCTACAATAGGCCCCATTAAAGGAGAAATAAGCATTGCGCCAATGATGACCGCTGTTGAGTTTACATTTAATCCAACCGATGCTATTAAGATGGCGCATGCCAGAATCCAAAGGTTAGCTCCTGTAAAGGATATGTTGTTTTTAACACTGCACAATGTTTTTTGCCTGTCATCTTCGCCGTTGCGAAGATTGAAAAGGGTGTTTAAAAATGTACTCATTGCTATCTTTAATTTTAAAACTTCCATTCAGCGGAGTGTGTGCAATATGCTAGCCTGTAATCAACATCAGTTGCTGCAGGTGTGGAATTATACCGATCCGCTGATAAGTAAAGATAAAAAAGATGAAGATATGCACATGACTGAATAGTTAGGCATAGAT
>JAEUVI010000322.1 GCA_016787105.1 Chitinophagaceae bacterium
TACCGATTACTGCTATTGAGTGAATGCTCTGGTTGATTGGCAAAACATTTTTTTCATTCTTCAATAATACTATTGATTGCCGCGCCACATCTCTTGCTATTTTCTTGTGTTCCTTTTGTTGTGCTATCATTTCATCACTTAGTTCCGGTACATATGGATTTTCAAACAGGCTCAATTGAAATTTTGCTTTTAAAACTCTTGCAACAGCATCATTCAGCCGGTTGCTGTCAATCTCTCCATCAAGAAAATGCGGGTTGAATAAAGTATGATGATTATAGTCTGTCTGAAAAATAACATCGAGGCCGCCATTAATTGCATGCATAGCGCTCTCTGCATAATCTTTTGCTGTATTATGTAATACCAGTTCGCCACCCACCGCATTCGCATCAGATATAACAAAGCCTCCAAAATGATATTCCTCCTTTAGTTTTTTTAATAACAGCCATTTATTGGAAGAGCTGGCGATTCCATCCAATGAATTATAAGCTGTCATTACCGAGCGGGATCCACCGCGTTCAAAACAGGCTTTGAATGGAGGCAGGTAAATTTCTTCCAGCAATCTTTCATTGAAATGAATAGGGTAACTATCACGGCCTCCATCACCTACATTGGCAATAAAATGCTTTGGTGTTGTAATGATGCCCATCTTTTCAAAGGCGCTTACAAAAGCAACACCCATTTCCGAAGTAAGAAAAGGATCTTCTCCGTATGTTTCTTCTGTTCTTCCCCAGCGTACATCCGATGCAATATTTACAACCGGTGAAAGTATTTGCCGGATGCCGCGCATTTTTGTTTCTGTTGCGATTGCATTTGCAGCACGATGAACCAATGCTGTATCCCAGGTGGCCGCGAATGCGATTGATTGGGGAAAAGCCGTGGCGCCATCACGTACTAAACCATGCAGCGCTTCATCAAAAGCGATGATGGGAATACCAAGTCTTGATTTTTCTACAAAGTATCTTTGAATTGCATTTATTTTCTTTGCCAGCACTTTCGCGTTTTCATTAGTACCATATTTTAATAGCTGGCCTGCCGCATCTCCCTTTGCTGCCGCACTTACCTGGAAGCCGAATATGCCTTTATAGTATTGCAATGAATCAGCATTGTCTAAATCTCCGGGTATCATAAAGAGCTGCCAGAATTTTTCTTCCGGCGTCATACGAATAAGAAGATCCTGAACTCTTTGTTCTATTGGTATCGCCGGATTTTTATAAACAGGGGTGGATTGACTAAAACAAACTTGACCAAGAAAAAGGAGGTAAATAAAAATAATCGGGTTTGACCTATACATTTCGTTCATTTTTAGAATGATAATGCAAGATGAGGATTTATTGAATTGTAATCTGAAACGGCCTTATTAAAAATGAAAATAGGTCAATACGAATGTCTGTCACATATGAAATAAAAAACCCCAGCTTTTGCTGAGGTCTTTGTGGTGTGGGGCGGGATCGAACCGCCGACACAAGGATTTTCAGTCCTTTGCTCTACCGACTGAGCTACCGCACCTTTTAAAATTCTTCTTTCACTCTCTTTACTCTGGGCGTATACCGCAGTTTCCTTTAACGGGCTGCAAAAATAGGGCTATCCTATTAAAATCTGAAATCTTAATCAGTAAAACTTCAGGCGGACCTTTTACATCCCATACTGTGCTAAAAACTTGATACGCATAATCTTTAGCTGCTCCCAGGTGAAATTGTATTCAGATAACTCTTCCTGCGCTACCTGCAATGATGAAGTTTCGCAGCCTTTAAAATATTCCATTATTTCATCCTGGTCGTCTTCATCTATCATTTCATCTATTGCATAGTCAAGGTTGAGCTTGGTGCCGCTTGCGGCTATAGTTTCCATTTCTTCAAGCATTTCATCCAGGCGCCATCCTTTATTCTTCGCAATAGTTTCGAGCGGCATCTTCTTATCGGTCTGCTGAATAATGAATACTTTGTTGCCGCTTTTATTCACTACACTTTTCATTACAAAATCATCCGGACGTTCTATATTATTCTCCTCTACATATCGTGCAATCATTTCCACAAATGGCTTACCATATCGCATCGCTTTACCCTTACTTACTCCCTGGCATTTTTCCAGGTCTGCAACAGTAACAGGATAAAGTGTTGCCATATCCTGCAAAGATGTTTCAAGGAAAATAACAAATGGCGGCAATCCCTTTTTCTTTGCTTCCTTCTGGCGAAGTTCTTTCAGCATTTCAAATAACTTCTCGTCTGTAGCAGTACCGGTTGCCTCTTCGCTTCCTTCTTCATCATCCTCATTTGCTTCTTCAAACAGGTTATTCAGTACTATTTTAAAAGTCTTCGGTTTTTTCAGAAATGCTTCACCTGCTTTGGTAATTTTTATTACGCCGTATTCTTCTATGTCTTTGCTTAAAAATCCTGCAAGAAGCATTTGCCTGATCAGAGAGTTCCAGAAATGTGAAGGCTGATCATTTCCGCTTCCGAATATTTCCAATCCTTCGTGCCGGAACATTTGTATCTGTGGTGTCAACTTTCCTATTACAATATTTACCACATACTCCGCAGCGAATCGCTCATCCAGTGCCTTTATTACCTTTAAAAGTTTAGCTGCTTCGTCTTTTGCTTCTATTTGCTCTTTCGGATGTTTACAGTTATCACAATTACCGCAGTTTTCTTTTGTGTACTCTTCGCCGAAATAACCCATCAGGCTCCTGCGGCGACATACACCACTCTCTGCATAAGCAACTGTTTCATTTATTAATTGCGCACCAACTTCACGTTCGCTGAGCGGCTTATCACGCATCAGGTGCTCCAGTTTAGATACGTCTTTATGCGAATAATACAGAATGCACTTTCCTTCCATGCCGTCACGGCCGGCGCGACCTGTTTCCTGGTAATAGTTCTCTATTGATTTTGGAATATTGTAGTGAATAACAAAGCGGATATCCGGTTTATCAATACCCATACCAAAAGCGATAGTCGCTACAATGACCTGTACATCTTCGTTGAGAAACTGATCCTGCCTTTCTGCACGTATCTTACTATCTATACCTGCATGATAGGCTACTGCCTTAATATCGTTTTTCTGCAATAGTTCCGCAAGTTCTTCAGTTGTCTTTCTATTGGTAGTGTATATAATGCCGCTCTTGCCTTTGTTTTGGCTGATGAACTTTACAATGCTTTTAAGCGTTTTCTCCTTCTTAATCTTTGGCTGTATTTCATAATAAAGATTGGGCCTGTTGAACGAAGAAGTATAGATATGGGGAGTGCGCAGGTCAAGGTTCTTTATAATATCGCTTTGCACTTTCGGCGTAGCTGTAGCTGTAAGTGCAATAACAGGAACATCGGGTGCTATTTGCACCATCATTTCGCGTAGCCTTCTGTACTCCGGGCGAAAATCATGGCCCCATTCCGAAATACAATGCGCTTCATCCACGGCGAAGAAAGATATTTTCAGATCGCTGAAGAACTCCAGATTTTCCTGCTTGGTTAGTGTTTCCGGTGCTACGTAGAGCATTTTTGTTTTGCCGGTCAGCAGGTCGTCGTGTACTTCTGCAATTTCCTTTTTTGTCAAAGTTGAATTAAGAAAGTGGGCTACATCATCTTTACTACTATAACTACGCACCAGGTCTACCTGGTTTTTCATCAATGCAATGAGAGGGCTTACGATAATCGAAACCCCTTCACTTGCCATAGCCGGCAATTGGTAACAAAGGCTTTTGCCGCCCCCGGTTGGCATGATAACAAAAGTATCATGGCCTGCTAAAACCGATTCTATAATTCTTTCCTGGTTATCTTTAAATTTAGTAAAACCAAAGTATTCGCTAAGGGCTTTGTGCAGGTCAAGTCGTTGCTTTGGTTCCTCTTTTGTTTTTGAAGCCTTTTTAGCTGCGGGCTTCTTTGCTGTTGATGTAGCCATTACTCAATATTTTCCTTCTCTTCTACTCAAAGGGAGCATTTAAGGTAATCAATTTTAACCGCATTTTTCCCGTATAAAAAAGTAATTATGTGGCTAAAAATGATGGTTTCTTTTCCGGGCCCTGGCCATTATTTTTGTTCTCTGTTTGAACTGAATATGCCTTGTAAAAAGGATGCCGGGACAAGGATCGCAAATTTACAACTCGCTGTTCTCAAAATGAACCCAAAAAGGTTAAATATTACAGTATATCGTTTGCGTACAGGCAGGAATACTTACTAAAAACTCTAATTTTGCGGCCTCATGCATTTATCCATTTCTACAATAGCAAAGCGTACAATAGAGCTTGAGGCTCAGGCTATTTCAGGATTATCTGCATTTATAAATGCAGATTTTGAAAAAGCTGTAGCTGCTATTCAGTCCTGCAAAGGCCGTGTCATTATCAGTGGAATTGGAAAAAGTGCAGTAATAGCGCAAAAAATTGTCGCCACATTCAACTCAACCGGTACCCCGGCTATATTTCTACATGCTGCAGATGCTATTCATGGCGATATCGGCATGATGCAGCAAGATGACGTAGCTATAATTATAAGTAAAAGCGGTAACAGCCCTGAAATAAAAGTGCTTGTACCCATTATCAAAAACTTCGGCAACATATTAATAGGTATGGCCGGAAATATTGATTCCTACCTGGCGAAACATTCGGACATATTATTAAATACCACGGTAGACCAGGAAGCCTGCCCGAATAACCTGGCTCCTACATCCAGTACAACAGCACAATTGGTGATGGGAGATGCTTTGGCCGTGGTATTGATGGAATTAAAAGGTTTTAATTCCGACGACTTCGCAAAATTTCACCCGGGCGGTACCCTGGGCAAAAAATTATACCTGCGGGTATCCGATTTATATAAAGACAACGAAAAGCCACAGGTATTTCCAAATCAGACTTTGAAACAAGTGATAATGGAAATGACCAAAAAAAGATTGGGTGTAACAGCGGTGGTGGATAATGACAACAACCTGCTTGGTATAATAACCGACGGCGATCTGCGAAGAATGCTTGAAAAAGGTGGTTCAATAGATGCTGCAACAGCGGCAGATATAATGACAATAAATCCAAAATCCATTGGCCCTGGTGAACTGGCAATAGATGCGTTGGATATTCTCAGGAAAAAAGAAATAACACAATTAGTTGTTGCGGAGAACGGAAAATATATTGGAATCATACATTTGCATGATCTCGTAAAAGAAGGTTTAATTTAAAAAACGAACCGTGAGGATATCGCAGTTCAATCATCCATTATCATAATGAACAAACATAATTACGTTGCAATAATGGCTGGTGGCATTGGCAGTCGTTTCTGGCCAATGAGTCGTACCGCTTTTCCCAAGCAATTCCTGGATATTCTGCATACCGGAAGGACATTGATTCAGCAAACATTTGATCGCTATTCCAAACTTGTTCCTGCTGAAAATATTTACATCGTTACATCACAGGAGTATACTGCTATTGTAAAAAAACAATTGCCCGAAGTACCAGTTGAAAACATTCTCAGTGAACCTTTTCGTAAAAATACCGCACCCTGTATTGCGTATATATCATTCAAGCTTGCACAGAAAGATTCAAACGCAAGCCTCGTTGTAGCACCGGCCGATCACATGATAATGGAGACAAATGAGTTTGTAAAAACTGCAAACAAAGCGCTTGACTTCGTTAATCACATCAATGCACTTGTAACGCTTGGCATTAAACCAACCTATCCAAATACAGGGTATGGATATATACAACACAATAGCATACAGGCTGCTGATGATGTGTATAAAGTAAAAACCTTTACCGAAAAACCTAACCTGGAGCTGGCAAAGACTTTTATTGCCAGTGGTGATTTTTTATGGAATGCAGGTATATTTTTCTGGAAAGTAAAAAATATACTCGCTGCATTTGAAAAGCACATGCCAGAAACTTTTGAAATTTTCAATGCTGAAAAAGATAAGTTCAATACACCGGAAGAAGCTGATGCTGTAGAACAAATTTATCCGCAATGCCCCAGTATGTCTATTGACTTTGGTGTATTGGAGAAAGCTGACAATGTATATGTAATACCTGCATCATTTGGCTGGAGCGATCTTGGTACATGGAACAGTGCCTGGGAGAATATGGAAAAAGATTATTTCGCTAATGCTGTAGCTGGCAAAAAAGTGATGGTTGTAGATGCTACCAAATGCATGGTGCATGTACCAGACAACAAACTGGTCGTATTGCAGGGCCTGGAAAACTTTATAGTAGTAGACACAAAAGACGTATTGCTGATTTGCCAAAAAGAAAAAGAACAGGAAATAAAAGAATACGTAGCGGAAGTGAAAAGAAATACCGGCGATAGTTATTTATGATATATGCTTAAAAAACTACGTACCGTAATATACCATGTAACAGACATTGCCACTGCTAAAGCCTGGTATATACAGGCAACCGGGCTACAGCCGTATTTTGATCAGCCTTTCTACGTTGGTTTTGATATTAATGGCTTTGAACTGGGCCTCGACCCAGACAATACATATACTACTCCCGGCAATCATACAGTTTCCTATTGGTCGGTAGACGACATAAATCAAGTTGCAGAAAAGCTATTGTCTATTGGTGCAAAGCTCATTCAACCCCGTACCAATGTTGGCGGATCTATTCATGTGTCTATTGTTGAAGATCCTTTTGGCAATCAAATCGGTCTTATTGAAGGCGTATAATTTCTTTCTTTGCCGTACCAACTAATATATCTCTTCTTTATATTTAAGGTATAAACCTTCTTATGTCTGCCTTATCGCTAAATAATATTCTCTTTCTTGATATAGAAACAGCTCCACAATACGCCAACTACAACGAGCTGACTATCGAGTGGAAGCAGCTTTGGGACCATAAAGCTTCATTTATCATACGCAATAAGGAAGAAGAAACCGCTTCTTCAGTTTATAACAGGGCAGGTATCTATGCCGAGTTTGGAAAAATAATCTGTATTGGCTGTGGTATAATAACCGGAACAGGTGAATCTAAAAAACTGGTTATTAAAAGTTTTTATGGAAACGATGAAAAACTGTTGCTTTACCAGTTTGCCGAAATGCTGAATAAGTGGGCTCTTGATGGTTCAAAATTTTTGTGTGCCCATAATGGAAAAGAGTTTGACTTTCCTTACTTATGCCGCCGCTTTATAATTAATAATATACCAATACCAGGCCTTTTGCAATTATCCGGTAAAAAGCCATGGGAGGTAAATCATATAGATACACTGGAGCTATGGAAGTTTGGAGACTATAAAAGCTATACTTCATTAAACTTACTGGCACATACATTGGGCATACCAACGCCAAAGGATGATATAGATGGAAGTATGGTATGGAAAGTATACTG
>JAEUVI010000324.1 GCA_016787105.1 Chitinophagaceae bacterium
GATGAATTTTATCCGAAACTCTTAGCCGGGATATTAAAATAAAATCACCCTCAGCTGAATAGTTTTGCCATTATCATTTATAATTATAAAATATACTTCCCGCAAGCAGGAAGTATATTTTAATAATAAAGCAAATAATAATTAATTGATGCCGATATTTCCCTGTGAAATAAGGCTATCCATGCGATAAGCGCTGTAATGTACATTCAGGTATCCATTATATTGTATAATACTATCGTAGGTAATCACATGCACAGTACTATCAGGCCATGTAACAGAGTTAATATTAGACGTTAAACTTTGTGCTGCACCTCCTGTTCCGGTAATGCTTGACAGGGGAATAGCAATATTGCCGGGGACATTTACACTTCCGTTATGAATATGTAATGGATGAACTGTATCTTTTACAGAATTATCAATATTTACCAACACGTTGAAACTTTTGTCCGTATTTTCTGTGATTGTTACCTTACCCGACACACCCGAACTATTAACTGCTGCAAGCGTATATTCTTTTGAACGTATATTATCATTTGTGCCATCATCATCCTTATTGCACGAATAAATGACAACAGCAAGCATTGCTGAAGCTGCAACTAACATTACTATTCCTTTAATCTTCCTCATCATTTCTTAATTTAATAGTTAATAAATAAACCCCACTTAGTGAAGCATGTGAAGAGAAACATTATTCGTGCCTTTATTTTTATTTGGGGACAACAAATTGTTAAAGCAATGAAATAAATTATGTTGATTTTTTTTCACACTATATGATTGTGCAAGCCCGAGTCATTTCCACTTCTTTGTAAGCACTCCTTATATTTATAAAAAATGATGTGATAAGAAAGTTTGAATCGTATTACTATCTAAAGAGTACGTATACTACAAATACAAAGCAAAAATGATTGAATGGTTTGACAATACTTAACAACATAAATTTCTGCGGGCTTTGATCATGCTTATTTAACCAAAACCATTTGTAAGAGCAGGAAACAAATACATTTTTCTCGTTTGGAGGCTATCAGTATAAAAAATGTTTCCGTACCTCCCAGTAATTACCGTATCGGCTGAAGGTATTGAGTGAAATAAAACCGTATTATTACGAAAAGTATAGCTAACGTATTATTTTAGAAAACAAATAGTTACTGATTGATTTTAAACAATTTCCTGGATATTAATTTTTCAAGTAAAGTAGTTTTTCTATTGACGGCGGATAATCTACTTAGTATGTTTGTAACAGTTACAGCATCGCAATTACCAAAAGAAAATTCTAACAATATTATATCAGGACGGTTTCGGACTACCAGCCACGCCCATAAAGCGTGGCTATTTTTTTGGCACATATAACAAAACCAGCACATTATGCAACGAACAGTTATTTTTACAGGTCATAAGCAGCAATTATAAATCGGATGAAGAAAGCTTTTCTATTACTTATTACGACCCTACTTGTTAGCGGCATAACAATAGCACAGGTCTGTTCTAATCTTGGGCAAACACCTGCCACAGCATTCCCAGTTTGTGGTACAGCTATTTTTCAGCAAGCAAGTGTTCCGGCATGCGTAAATAATGTCATTCCGACCAATTGTCCAAATGATGGAAATGTGTACCAGGATCTTAACCCTTATTGGTATAAGTTCACATGCTTTAAATCCGGCACATTGGGCTTTTTAATTGAGCCCAACGATAAGGGCGATGATTATGACTGGCAGTTGTTTGATGTAACTGGCCGAAATCCCTCGGATGTTTATTCTGATAAAAATATTATCGTTTCATATAACTGGTCAGGAGAGCATGGCAATACCGGTGCATCGCCAGCTGGTAAATCGTTATTTGTATGTGGTACTATACCCAACGCACCTTACAGACCGCTCTTCAGTAGCATGCCACAATTATTAGAAGGGCATCAGTATCTTCTTCTAATAAGCCATTTTCTTGGCGACCAGCAAAGTGGATATAAATTATCTTTTGGTGGAGGCACGGCTAGTATTACAGATGAAGTTGATCCCTTGTTAAAAGACGCAGCACCAAATTGTGATGCAACACAAATACGTGTCAAGCTTAATAAGAAAATGAAATGCGCCAGTCTTGCAGCTGATGGATCTGATTTTACAGTTACACCGGGAAATAGTACAGTTATTGGGGCAGTAGCCCCCGGTTGCTCCGGCAGTTTTGATATGGACTCAGTTATACTGACATTAAGTGCGCCATTACCACCAGGTTCTTATACAGTAACAGCTGTAAATGGTAGTGATGGAAATACAATAAAAGATAATTGCGACCGCACTATTGCAATTGGAGATAATGTAGGTTTTGTTATACTGCCATTGTTACCTACACCTTTTGATAGCATTGCACCGGTAAAATGTGCACCTTCTGTTTTACAGTTGGTTTTTGAAAAGCCTATACGTTGCAGTTCAATTGCTGCGAATGGAAGCGATTTTACAATAACGGGCACACAACCTGTAACAATTACCGGTGCCAGTGGCGCTTCCTGTACTAATGGAGTTTCGTCAGTTATAAATGTTCAACTATCTGCCCCTATTTATACACAGGGAAATTTCCAAATTCATCTTCGCCCGGGTATTGACGGTAATACAATAATTGATGAATGCGGGCAACAATCAACAACCGGCCAATCAATTTCATTTTCAGTAGGCGATACTGTTTCTGCAGCATTCAGCTACAACATTCTGATGGGCTGCAAACGCGATACAATATATTATTCCCATAATGGTAACAATGGTACTAATTCCTGGCAATGGATATTGGATAATACTCCCGCTGGTAATGGGCCTTTACAGTCAAAAGTATATCCTGCATCAGGCAATTTTAAAACAAGCCTCATTGTAACAAATGGATTTTGTACAGATACAGCTACTACTACAATAGCTCTTGACAATGAAGTGACAGCCAACTTTGAAATGCCTGATATCCTTTGCCCTGAAGATTCTGCTGTATTTCTTAATAAAAGTACAGGGCCAATTGATAGCTGGTCCTGGGTATTTGGAAACAGCCGCTCTAGTACACTTGAAACACCAACTGCACAGCATTATCCATTAACCGGAAAAGAAACCTATTATACTGTTGGCCTTACAGTTCGTAGTTCACTGATTGGTTGTGCAGAAACGATGACCAAACAACTCAGGGTACTAAGCAGTTGTTATATCGCAGTACCCTCTGCTTTCACTCCAAATAACGATGGACTTAATGATTATTTATATCCACTTAATGCGTTGAAGGCAGATAATTTAAATTTTCGCGTATTTAATCGCTGGGGACAATTAGTATTCTCAACAAATGACTGGCTGAAAAAATGGGATGGTACAATTGGCGGCATTCAGCAGGCAGCAGGCATGTATGTATGGATTTTACAATTTACACATCATGATACAGGTAAAAAAGTAGAAATGAAAGGTAC
>JAEUVI010000355.1 GCA_016787105.1 Chitinophagaceae bacterium
CAATGGCAAAAAACCAGGCAGAAACGAAATCAAATTTTTTCAACTGTTCGTCATCGCCTTTTTTCAAGTAAATCATTTGGCTTGCTGCGTGCCCCAATGCAGCAAAGCGCATTTGAATTTTCAACATCCTCCCTTACCAGGTATAGTAGCATAAATCACGTTGCCTGAAACAAATAAATTGAAGGCCTTATTTTTTATTGAAGGAAGTAATAATTTCCATGTTTTTCCTTTATCTGATGATTTAAAAATGCCTGCAGGATGAGTACAAAAGAAGTCTTCACCAACCTGGGTAATTGAAGTCGGGAAGAATTTCAACAGGGGGCGATCATTCCAGGTCCGCGATATTGAATCAGCAAAAACTTTGTCGGCGCCGCCGGCACCAATGTGCTGCCAGGTTTTACCGCCATCGTAAGAAGTGCTTAGCCTGCTGGTATTCGGGGTATTCGATTCTGAATTAGAAGTGATAGCAGCGAATCCGCCATTGATCGTTTTTACATCGAAAGCCACACTGTCTTCACTGATCGCCAGCGCCCAGTTTTCGCCATTATCGGTCGATCTGATTATCTTTTTCATTCCGATCGCTACCAGTACGCCATTCAACTCTGCCAAATGCCCTGCATAAGCTCCCACATAAACATGTTTCCATGTTTTTCCATTATTATCAGTTTTAAAAATGCCCTCGTCGGTTCCGAGGAAAACTGTACCGCCGGTAGTCTCAAAACTGCTGCGTATCCTCGGCTCATGAGAAAAATCGAACATCGGCGACCATACACTCGTTCCGTTTGTTGTTTTCAGATTTACACCCCAGTAATTGAATGCAGATATCCCGGACTTAGCAGGAGATATACTGCTAAGTTCACCAGGGAAAATTTCTTTAGTCCAGAAAGAAGCTGTAGCATTTGGTTTACTGTTATAGATTTCACTTCCAACTTTTACAAACAGCCCTTTATCATTTGCAAAAAAGCTATTTCCGCGGATACTATCTTCCCGCAAATTTTCGGGCAGCCCTTTGCTGATGTCCTGCCAGGTTTGTCCGCCATCTGTAGATTTAAAAACAATCTTTGCCGTACTGGCCGTCTCTTTTTTGAGGTTTGGCTGACTGTCCAGGAGAAGAGTTGCAGAAGAAACGGTGAAAAGAAGCAAAAAAGCAAGGATATAGAAATTCATGGCTATAATTAGTTTGAGCTGAAGTAATATACTAAAGATATCCAGCGCCAGGGACCGGGAAGATTTTTCGAAGTAAAAAAGATGTAAAAGACCTGTAAAACCTTTGTAAAACGCTTTCAAACCGGGGGTTAATGAAGTATTTTGCACAAATGAAGCCATTTACGTTGTTTGATTCTTCAATCGGTGCCATTATTTTATTGATTTCTGCTTTTGCATTTATCAATGAAAAAAATGAACTGCCTGCTAAGCATGCGGAAGTGGTGTTGCGAAATTTGGGGCATCAGCTCCTGCTTACTGCCAAAGACTCTACCTCCCGGGTGCTGCCGGTGAAGAAAGTAGATGACAATACCTACCAGATCTCCTTTCAGAACGACTTTAGTTTTGTTTCTGATACACTCATCGAATTGGTGCAGCGGACATTTAAAAAAAATGCCCTCGCGAAAGATTATATCGTGAGTTTGAAGAATTGCGAAAAAGGCGAAACAGTCTTTGCATTTGAGATAAATAGCAAAACAGGCGATTTAACAGGTTGCAGGGGTCGTAAGCTGGAGGTAGGTTGTTATGTTATTGAAATTGATTTTTTAAAGAAGGCTCAGTTTAATTACTATTGGTTGTTGCTATTGATTGTTCCATTAGGCCTGGCTGGTTTGTATGTCAAAAACAAGTTTCGTAAAAAAGAAGAGCAAGAACCAATCGCCGGTACTACTGATTATATACAATTAGGAAGCTTTCAATTTTACGCAGCCGATAACCTGCTGAAGAGGGAGAATACTACTATTCCGCTTTCGGAAAAAGAAACAATGGCAATGAACATATTTGCAGAGAACATCAACCAGATTGTAGAACGGGAAAAACTGATGAAAGAAATCTGGGAAGATAAAGGCATCGTGGTCATCAGCCGGAATGTGGATGTATTGGTATCTAAACTGCGTAAGAAGTTAAGTGACGATAGCTCCATTAAGTTTATTAATGTACCGGGAAGAGGGTATAAGTTTGTGGTTGAGTAACGCGGCATCGGATAGGAAGTCGTTTACAGATTGTGCCGTTGGCGTTTTTGCATCCACACGTGCCTTTGCACAACACACAGAGGTGGGCGTGCTTCTTTTGGGAAGACCTGCAGGGGCGAGAAAGGATTTTGTCTATCTGGACAGCTTGGACGCATGAATGCAGGTAGTTGCTGCGTGATTCTGCAGAATCTTCCACTACCATACTTTTTAAAACTTATGATATAAAAAGATCACTGGAGAAAGAAACATTTCGGGTTAACTTGGTTCATGCATCACGGCGTCGGGGATTTTTTACTACTTTTATTTAGAATCAGATATGTTACTTGACTTAAAATGCCGTCGAAAATGTTTATATTAAGTCCCAATGACGGTAGAATAATGTGAGCTTTATGAAATCACTTAATAATTTTTGATGAATGATTATAAAAAGATTTCAGTATACAATTAATTATGTCCACATCTTAACTTTCAGAGAAGAGTATAAGGCTGCGATCATTCCTTATTTCGGATTTGATAAAGTCGAGTATGCTGTCGACAATCAAAACACAGTAGATGAATCCATACGTCTGATATTTAGAATAGAAGGATTTGCATTAGTAATAAATAAAGAAGGGATTAACTTTATTTATGAAGGTGAAATTGAAGACCTTAGGGAGCAAAACACTAAGTTTAAAATCTTTTGGGACATATACGAGAAACTAAGAAAATTTAAGGGATATTTAAAAGGAACCAAACACACGATTATTGCGAATGCAATCGTTCCAAAATCGGTAGAGAGGTCAGTTATTTTAGCTGAGCCTCTGGGCATCTCATTTAATCCTTTTAAATCTTTAAACGAATATGCTATTACATATGAATCGCATGTTGATGACATTTATCATAAGATACATTTCGGTAATTTTTCAAATCGCGACATACAGGCATTTGATTTGAGACCGTTGCAAACTGAGTTTACTAAAGATTTAGAAGATACCGTTGGATATCATGTAAAGATTGAATCTTTTAAGGCTGAAAAGGAGCCGACTTTTTCTAAATTTAAATCATTATTACACAATGTTGAAAAAACATTGTCATTATTTGATGAATTAATAAGAAACTATGAGTTTAAAATTAATGGATAAAGAAGATGCTTTAAAACAGGTCGAAGCGTCTGAAAGTATTTTACAGGTTGATGAGAGAGTAATGTCAAATGGCTTTGAACTTAAAGAGTCCTTTTTGAAAGCAACTTATGGAAATTATTCCTTAACTAATTCTTCTGATACTGAATTAGTTAAGGGAAAAATCGGAGAAACTCAATCACAAATTTTTAGCGGTACAGACGCAGTTATTTTTGCGGCATGGAAAAACACTTACAACATTTCGGCAAGATTGATTGAGCACTATGACGAAGTTGTCATGTTAGAATGCTTAATTGATAAAGAAGAAAAGGTTTATGAAACTCGTGAATATCAATCATCGCTCTTTTTGGGTTATGATTTAATTATAGGAAGCTTATTTTTTTTGAGATACTTTGAAAGAAAAAATGAAGTTCGACTTGAAGTACACAATGATCCTAGACTAACTTCATTGGATGACTTTCCGAAAACAGATTTCAAAAAATTATTTAACGAGAGTAAATTATTTAAGAAAAGAGATTGATAAAAATTCGTTTCTTAAATGTTGGTCAAGGTGATTCGCTCATTCTTGAATGGGAAAATGAAGGGGCGATGTTATATGGCATCATAGATGCCCACATTTACGACGGGGTTAGCCCTACTTTAAAATACATAGAATCAAAGTCAATTGAAAATATTGAGTTTATTATTTTAAGCCATCTTCACTTCGACCATTTTTCAGCGATCGCCGATCTCTTTGAGTATTTTATTGCTAACAATATTAAGGTTAACTATTTCTGTCATACAATAGCACCCCTAGTAGGTGACATTTATGATAAAATTTATACAACTCAAGCTTTAGCAGCTTCTATAGTACGTTTTTTCGAGACATACGAAAAATTTGATAAACACATAAAAAGTCTCATTCATATCTCCTCATCTTCTAAATCAATTCCCTTAGATGATAATACAACGCTAGAATTTTATGCTCCAGATGCTAGGATTTATGAGAAAATGAGTATTCAACTATCAAGGAAGAGAAACATTCAACCA